>NZ_JBIAMS010000031.1:0-110661 GCF_042874195.1 Streptomyces sp. NPDC004134
GGCGAGCGTGTTGTGGGCGCTGCTGCGTGACGGACGGACCTTCACCCCCACCCCGCCGGTCACGCACACGGCTTGACTCCATCATTGAGACTCCTTGCCTGCGCAGCGTCGGCGTCGGGGGCGGGGCGGGGGGAGGCCCCGGAGGAGCACGTCTCGGCGGTACGGGCGGGAAGGGGTGTACGGGCGGGAACAGGGGTACGGGCGGGGGGTGCGGGTGCGTACGGCCGCGGGCTCTTCCCGCGGACCGTATCGCCTCATCCCACGCATCACGGGCATTGAGCGCCCAACGCCCCCGAAGGTGCCCCTACTGCCTCGCGGCCCGCCGCACCGGCGGGCTACTGCACCGCCGCCGACTGCGGCCGGATCGGCAGCCGGCTCACCGGCCGCCCCGTCGCCGCCCGCACCGCCGCCGCGATCGCCGCGGGCGACGTCACCACCGGCGCCGCGCTCGCCGCCTTCGCGCCGAACGGCGCCACCACGTCCCGCTCCTCGATCAGCTTCACGATCCGCACGTCGGGCGCGTCGAGCGCCGTCGGCAGCGGGTAGCCGGTGAGGTCGGGGTGGCGGACGATGCCCTTGTTCGTCCGGAGGTTCTCCATCAGCGCCGCGCCCACGCCCTGCGTGACGCCCGCCTCGATCCGGGCCGCGAGCTGCCGCGGGTTGAGCACCTTGCCGACGTCCTGCGCGACGGCCATCTCCACCACCCGCACCGCGCCCAGCTCCACGTCCACGTCCACCACCGCGCGCACCGCGCAGAAGGCCATGCCCACGAACGCGTCGCCCTGCCCGTTCGCGTCCAGCGGCTCCGTCGGGTGCGGGCGGCACTGCGCCGTGGCCCACAGCTCCTTGCCCTCCAGCGCCTCCGCGACCGTCGTCGACAGCACGCCGTCGTACGACGTGATCTTGCCGTCGGCGATCGTCAGCAGCTCCGCGGACATGCCGAACTTCTGCGCCAGCGGCTGCAGCAGTTGGGTGCGGACCATCTTCGCGGCCCGCTCCACCGCGCCGCCCGAGACCCAGGTGTGCCGCCCGTGGCAGGCGGGCCCGGCGGCGGGCTGGTCGGTGTCGACGGGCGCGGTGTGCACCTCGTCGACGCCGAGGACTTCCTGCACGATCTGCCGGGCCAGGGTGGCGAAGCCCTGGCCGGTCTCGACGGCCGCGCAGATGACGGTGGCGACGCCGCCGCTGACGCGGACGGTCGCGGTGGCCACCTCGTCGGCGCCCTCGGCGCCCAGCATGTGCACCATGCCCAGCCCGTAGCCCACGCCCCGGCGCACGACGCCCGGCTCGCCCGCGCCCTCGGGGCCGCCGGGCAGCAGCGTCCCCTCCGCGGGCGGCAGCGGCGCTTCGCGTACGGCGGTGAGGAGTTCGGCGACGGGTGCGGGGCAGGTGACGGTCTGGCCGGTGGGCAGCAGGTCGCCGGTGGCCATCACGTTGCGCGCGCGCAGCTCGGCGGGGTCCATGCCGAGGGCGGCGGCGAGCTTGTCCATCTGCCCCTCGTACGCGGCGCAGACCTGCATGGCGCCCTCGCCGCGGACGTGGCCCGAGGGCGGGTTGTTCGTACGGACCACCCAGCCGTCGACGAACGCGTGCGGGACGACGTACGGGCCGCAGGAGAACGACACCGCGGCGGCCAGCGCGTCGGCCGAGGTGTCGGCGTAGGCGCCGCCGTCCATCAGGATCTGCGCCTCGACCTTGACGAGCTTGCCGCGGGCGTCGGCGTGGTGCCGGTAGCGCAGCAGGGTGGGGTGGCGGTGGGCGTGGCCGAGGAACGACTCCTCGCGGGTGGCGAGGAGCTTCACGGGCGAGCCGGTGCGCAGCGCCAGCAGCCCGAGGGGCAACTGCATGGAGCCGTCCTCGCGGTCGCCGGTGGCGCCGGGGACGCCGGTGACGACGACCTTGACCCGGTCCGCCGCCAGGCCCAGGCAGGCGGACACCTGGTCGCGTACGGAGTGGGGGTCGGTGGCCGCCGCGTAGATCTCCACGCCGCCGTCGGGGCGCGGCACGGCGAGACCGGCCTCGGCCCCGATGGGCGCGGGGTCCTGCCGGCCGATGCGGTACATGCCCTCGACGACGACCTCGCCGGCGGCCTGCGGGTCGCCGTAGCGCAGCGGGATGTGCCGGATCAGGTTCCCGTCGGGGTGCAGCGGCTCGGCCTCGAAGGCGGCCTGCGGATCGGTGACGGGGTCGAGCAGTTCGTACTCGACGGCGATGGCGGCCGCGGCCAGCCGCGCGGTGTCGGGGTGGTCGGCGGCGACGGCGGCGACGGGCTCGCCGTGGTGCCGTACGACGTCGTGCGCGAAGACGGGCCGGTCCCGTACGCCCCGGCCGTGGTCGGCGGCGTCGGGCAGGTCGCGGTGGGTGACGACGACGCGGACGCCGGGCATGGTCTCGGCGGCGGAGGTGTCGACGGAGACGATCCGCGCGTGCGCGTGCGGGGAGCGGTGCAGCGCGGCCCAGAGGAGGCCCTCGGCCCACAGGTCCGCGGCGTACGGGAACGTGCCCTCGGTCTTGGCGACGAGGTCCGTGGCGGGGAGCGAGGCCCCGATCCCGTGCGCCTCGGGGCCGCCCGGGGGAATGGCGGTCGTGGCCGTGTGCTCCGGGGAGGGGGTCACCGGGGGCCTCCCTCGTGGGGGTTCGGGGGGCGGGGCGGGGGCATGCGCACGGTGTCGGGCGCGGGGTGGGCGCCGCCTTCGCCCGGGCCCGCCTGCTGCGGGATACGGGCGCGCTGGGCCCGGTCGGCGTCGTCCTCGGTGTCCGGGGCGCGGCGGCCCGCGATGACCTCCTGGACGGCGTCGAGCACGGCGCGGTAGCCGGTGCAGCGGCACAGGTTGCCGCTGAGCGCCTGGCGGGCCTCCAGGTCGCTCGGCGAGTGGTTGCCCTCCAGCAGGTCGTGCACCGTCATCGCCAGGCCCGGCACGCAGAACCCGCACTGCACCGCGCCCGACGCGGCCAGCGCGCGCTGCACGTCGGAGTGCACGCCCTGGTCGGCCAGGCCCTCGACGGTGCGGATCTCGGCGCCCGCGGCCGTGGCCGCCGGCACCAGGCACGCCGCCACGAGCCGGCCGTCGACCTTCACCGAACACGCGCCGCACTCGCCCTGCGAGCAGCCGTCCTTGGCGCCGGCGAGACCCAGCCGCTCGCGCAGCACGTAGAGCAGGGACTCCCCGATCCACGCGCCGGTCACCGGGCGGTCGGCGCCGTTGACGCGCAGCACGTAGGACGCGAGGGGGTGTTCGTCCGCCGCGAGGGCGGTGGCGGGGGCGGGCTCCGGCCCGGTCCCGGCAGGGTCCTCCTCCACCGCCGGTTCCGCTGCGGGACTGGCCTCGCCGGTCTCCGGCGGCTGCGGTACGTCCGCCTCCGGCGCGGCGTGCTCGCGGGCGTCGCCGTCCGGCTGTACTTCGCCCGCGGAGCGGTCGTGCAGCGCGTACTCGCCGGAGTCCTCCGGCAGGTCGTCGGGCGCGGTCGGGATCGCCCAGCCGGGCGACGTGTCGCCGTCCCGCGGTACCGGGCGCCAGGCGCTGATCTGTCCCTCGGCGGGGGGTCCTTCGCCGTCGGCGGGGTGCTGCGCGGGGCCCGGGGGGACGTCGCCGTACGGTCCTTCGCCGGTGTCCGCGTGCGCGGCGCCGGGCCACGTGCCCGCACCCGGGTCCTGGTCCGCGGGGTAGGCCGGATCCGCCCACCGCCGCGCGCCGGGGCCGGCGTCCTGCTGCAGTCCGTACGCGCCCTGCCCGCCGGACTGCGCGTCCGGTACGTACCCTCCCCCACCGGCTACGCCCTCACTGGCGGGGGGACCCCCATTGGCCGCCGCGCGCCGGGTCTCCGCCACCGCGCGCATGCCGGCCTGCCCGAAGCCTCCGGCCCCGGACCGCCGGGGGCGGGCCTGGCCGTCGCCGTGCGGGTCGCCGTGGGTCCCGTCGTGGGCTCCCTCGTACGCCCCGTCGTGGTCTCCGCCGTGGCCGGGCCCGGCCGCTTCCGGTCCGTACCCGTACGCCTCGCCGTGCCCGTAGGTCTCCGGCGCCTCCTGGGCCGTCTGCCCGCTCAGCCCCTCCGGGATCTGGAACTGCCCGGTCTGCCCCGGGTCCGTCGCCGGAACCGCTATCGGCGGCGGCACGTACCCGTGCCCCGGCGCCGCCAGCGGCACGCCCGCGTCGGCCTCGGGGAACGCCTCCGGCGGCAACTGCACGAACGCCGTGGCGTCCGGATCGCCGTCCGCACCCTGCGGCATCGGCTGCCAGCCCCCGGTGCCGTACTGCGGCTGCTGGTCGTCCACGTGGTCCCGGCTCACGACAGCGCCCTCCCCAGTGCCCGGCGGGCCAGCGCCGACACCGTACGCCGCAGGTGCAGCGCCGCCGCCGGCAGCCGCGGCGGCTCCTCGCCCTCCGCGGCGGGCGGCGGGTCGGGGATGCACGCGGCGGCGACGTAATCGCCGAAGGCGGCCAGCGCCTCCGGGGGCAGCCCGCGGTGGCCGTCCCAGTCCATCAGGCCCGCGACCCACTGCTCGGCCTCCATCGGCCGCAGCGGCGCGGGCGCGACCGCGCCGACGGCGCACCGCACCGAGCGGCGCGCCGGGTCGAGCACCAACGCGACCGAGGCGACCGCGCGCCCGGGCCCCGTACGCCCGGTGGCCTTGAGGAACACCTGCGGCGCGTGCAGCAGCGGCGCCCGTACGAACGCGATCAGCTCGCCTGTGCGCAGCATCTCCACGCCCGCGAGCAGGTGGCTGACCGGGATCTCGCGGTGCCCGCCCGCGGGTTCCGCGATCAGCACGGTGGCGTCGAGCGCGGCCAGCACCGGCAGCGCGTCGCCGGTGCGGTCCGCGGAGGCGATGTTGCCGCCGAGGGTGCCCGCGTTGCGCACCTGCGGCGGGCCCGCGGCGCGCGCGGCGGCGGCGAGCGCGGGGATGAGCGCGGCGAAGTCGGGCCGCCCGATGCGCGCGTGGGTCAGGCCGCTGCCCAGGAGGGCGGCGCCGTCCTGGTAGTGCCAGCCGCGCAGCTCGCTGATCCTGCCGAGGCCGACGAGCGCGGAGGGGCGCAGCAGGCCCGCGTTGACGGCCGCCATGAGGTCGGTCCCGCCGGCGACGGGCACGGCGGCGGGCACGGCGACGAGCGCCGCGACCGCTTCGTCGAGCGATTCCGGCAGCACCACCGTCGGTGCGGCCTGCGGTGCATGAGTGGTCAACCCGGCTGCCCCTTCCGCAGTGTCCCCCAGGAGTTCCGGCCGTTCCGCCGTACGGTACGGGCTCCCGGCCGGGACGTGGCAACTCTGGCACATCCGTCACGGTCCGGGGCCGCCTCCGGCGGCGCGGAAGAACACGAGCGTACCCCGCTCGGCGCCCAACTCGCGGGCCCGGATGGGGACCTGCTCCACACCACGTGGGGATTGTCACTCTTCGGGGAGGCTTGTACTACTTCCGGGGCAGCCGTCGAGGCTCACACGATCGGGGGCGGTCCTTCGATCGGGCGTCCGAGCACTCCGGGGCGCCGCTGCCACGGCCGCGGGCCGCCGGGCGGGCGGTAGTCGACGCCGAGGGCGTCGAGGCGCGCGTAGTGCTCCTCCATGCGGGCCGCGAAGCCGGCGAAGTCCCGCTCGACGGAAGGCGGCAGGGCGGACCAGGCGACCTCGGCGAAGGCGGCGAGCCGCGGGTAGACCTGGTAGTCGAAGCGCTGCGGGCTCTCCAGCACCTCGCTCCAGACGTTGGCCTGGGTGCCGATGACGTGCTCCGCGGCCGGGCCCTCGAGCTGCGGCGGCACGGGCTCGAAGCGGTAGACGTCCTCGAGGGTACGCACCTGGGCGATCGGCACCGGCTCGTCCGGGGCGCCCGATTCGCGGTAGTTGAGGTAGACCTGCTGCTCCGGGCACATGACGACGTCGTGTCCCGCACGCGCCGCGGCGATGCCGCCGGCGTAGCCGCGCCACGAGGAGACGGTGGCGCCGTCGGCGAGGCCGCCTTCGAGGATCTCGTCCCAGCCGATGAGGCGGCGGCCGCGGTCGGCGAGCCAGCGGTCGAAGTGCCGGATGAACCACGACTGCAGCTCGTCCTCGTCGGCCAGGCCGAGTTCGCGGATGCGGGCCTGGGCGGCCGGCGAGGACTTCCACTGGTGCTTGGGGCACTCGTCGCCGCCGACGTGCACGAACGTCGACGGGAAGATGTCCAGCACCTCCTCGAACACGCCCTCGTAGAAGCGCAGCACCTCCTCCGTGGGCGCGAGGACGTTCTCCGAGACGCCCCAGTCGCCCCACACGTCGAGCGCCGCGGTGTCCACGACGTCGGTGTTGCCGAGCCAGGGGTAGGCGTGGATGGCGGCCTGCGAGTGGCCGGGGATGTCGATCTCGGGGACGACGGTGATGTGCCTTGCGGCGGCGTACGCGACGATCTCGCGGAGGTCGTCCTGGGTGTAGAAGCCGCCGTGCGGACGCTCGTCCCAGATGTCGGAGGCACGATGGCCGACCTTGGTGCGCGGGCGCCAGGAGGCGTCCTCGGTGAGCTTGGGGTGGCGCTTGACCTCGATGCGCCAGCCCTGGTCGTCGGTGAGGTGGAAGTGCAGCACGTTGAGCTTGTGCGCGGCCATCAGGTCGAGGTGGCGCAGCACCTCGCGCTTGGTGAGGAAGTGCCGGGAGACGTCGAGCATGAAGCCGCGCCAGCCGAACCGCGGCGCGTCCTCGACCCGGCAGTGCGGCAGCTCCCAGGTGCGCTCGCCGAGGGGGGCGGTGCGGTACGCCTGCGGGCCGAGGAGCTGGCGCAGGGTCTGCGCGCCCCAGAAGAGCCCGGCGGGGCCGCCGCCGGTGAGGCGTACGCCGCCGGGGCCGACCTCCAGCCGGTACGCCTCGGCGCCGGCCGCGCCCGCGGGGCGCCCGGCGAGGGCGAGCGCGGGGTCGACGGCGAGGCGGATGACGCCGGGGCCCTCCACGGTACCGGCGGCGTCCGCGACCGGGTCTCCGAGGGCGAGCGGCAGCCCGGTGGCCGCACCGAGCTCGGCGCGCAGCCACCGGGCGACGCCGTCGGCCCCCTCGCCTGCGGCGAGGACGGTGCCCTGGCCCAGGGCGAAGGTCGCGGTGTCGCTGGTGCGCGCGGCGCTGCGGGGCGCGGGGATGAGATCCATGGATCTCATCCTGCCCCAGGACGGCGATTTGGACTAGACCATTCCGGCCGCGACCCGGGGCCGCGGCCGGGGAGCAGCTACTTCTTCTTGCCGCCGTCCTTGCCGCCGTCCTTGCCGCCCTTGCCGCCGCCGGCGCCCATGGACTCGTAGATCTCCTTGCACATGGGGCAGACGGGGTACTTCTTCGGATCGCGCCCCGGGACCCACACCTTGCCGCAGAGCGCCACGACGGGGGTACCGTCGAGCGCGCTGGCCATGATCTTGTCCTTCTGGACGTAGTGGGCGAAGCGCTCGTGGTCGCCGTCGCCGTGCGACACCTCCGGCGTCGGTTCGACGAGGGTGCCGGTGCCGGTTCCGCGTTCGGGCTCGGGGAGAGGAGTGCTCATGGTGGCCAAGGGTACCGACGGCACCGCGGATCAGTTCAGGCTCGGGTCGTCCGGATATGTCGCGACCATCGCCAGCTCGCTGCGCTGCCGCCGCAGCACCGCCCGCCACAGGCCCTCCGGCGCGGGCGAGGACACGTCGCCGGGCTCGGACTCCACGACGTACCACGCGCCGTCGTCCAGCTCCTCCTCCAACTGCCCGGGACCCCACCCCGCGTACCCCGCGAAGATCCGCAGCGTGCCCAGCTCGGCCGCCAGCAGCTCGGGCGGGGCGTCCAGGTCCACCAGCCCGATGGCGCCGTGCACCCGGCGCCAGCCGAGCGGCCCCTCGCCGCCTGGTGCGCCGCCCTTGTCGCCGGGGACGACGGCGAGGCCGAGCGCGGAGTCGAGGGAGACCGGGCCGCCCTGGAAGACCACGCCGGGATCGCCGGCGAGATCGGCCCAGTCCTGCAGCACGTCGCCGACGCCGACGGGGGTCGGCCGGTTGAGCACGACGCCGAGCGACCCCTCGTCGTCGTGGTCGAGCAGGAGCACCACGGTCCGGGTGAAGTTCGGATCGGTCAGGGCCGGCGTCGCGACCAGCAACCGGCCCGTGAGGGATGACACCTCCGTCATGCGGACATGATCCCGCAGTTACGGGCGCGTGGGGAGCGGACGGCCGAGGAATACGGCAATGCGCGCACGCACGCCCCCCGCGGACCGGCCCCGGCCGCCCCTCGCGACCCAGGGGGTCCGCACGGGCGCGGTTCGGGGCGCGCGCCCCACCGGGACCCCGGAGCCTGCACGCCCGCGCCCGCCGGCTCCGCGCCCCGGAGCGCCGGACACGGGCGTCGAGGGGGCGGGGGGGCTGCCCCCGGTCCCGCCCCTTCCCGGAGGCGGGGGCTCCGCCCCCGGGCCCCCGCCGCGCACGTCCGCGCGAACCTCGGGGCTCCGCCCCCGAACCCCGCCGGGGGCTTCGCCCCCGATCCCCCGGCCCGGGCCGGCCGCACCCGGCCCCGCGCTCCCGCCCGCGGGGCTCCGCCCCCCTCCCCCGACCACCGCCCTCACGGGCTCCGCCCCAGGCCCCGGGCACGGCGCCCTCTCGCGCAGGCGCACCCCGGCCTGCGGGCCCGCCCTGAACCTCCTTCCCCGGACCGTGGCCCGGCGGCCGGGGAGCCGCCCGGCGGGAGTCCGCTCCCGGATCCGCTGTCCAGCGCGCTTCCCGCCGCGCCGCGGGCTCGTACTCGCCATCCGCGCGCCGACCCGCCCCGCCATCGAACGCCCGCGGCACTCACCGCTCACCGGGACCCGCCGGGCTCAGCCGACCGCCGAACCCAGGGACGCGTCCCCGCCCTGCGCCCTGCCCCGCCCCGGGGCCTCGCCGCTCACCGCCCCGTCACCCTGCGCGCCCGGGCGCCGTACGCAGCGTCCCCCGGCTTCTGCCCGGCGAATCTGTAGCGAATTCATGACGTTCGCCGCCCCGCCCCGGCCCGGGGGAAGGGGGTGGGCGGGGCATTAGCATTTCTGTCTGTCCCAGTCCGTCTCCAGGATCGCGAGCCCCATGACAGCTCCTGACAGCGCCGATGTCCTCCTCGTCCACGGCGGTACGCCCCTCCGGGGCGAGATCCACGTCCGCGGGGCCAAGAACCTCGTGCCCAAGGCGATGGTCGCCGCGCTGCTCGGCAGTTCCCCCAGCCGGCTGCGCAACGTCCCGGACATCCGCGACGTGCGGGTGGTGCGCGGCCTGCTCCAGCTCCACGGCGTGACCGTGGGTCCCGGCGACGAGCCCGGTGAGCTGGTGCTCGACCCGACGCACGTCGAGAGCGCGCACGTCGCCGACATCGACGCGCACGCCGGCTCGTCCCGTATCCCGATCCTCTTCTGCGGCCCCCTGCTGCACCGCCTCGGCCACGCCTTCATCCCCGGCCTCGGCGGCTGCGACATCGGCGGCCGGCCCATCGACTTCCACTTCGACGTGCTGCGCCAGTTCGGTGCCCGGATCGACAAGCGCGCCGACGGGCAGTACCTGGAGGCGCCGCAGCGGCTGCGCGGCACGAAGATCCGGCTGCCCTACCCCTCCGTGGGGGCCACCGAGCAGGTGCTGCTGACGGCCGTGCTGGCCGAGGGCGTCACCGAGCTGTCCAACGCGGCCGTCGAGCCGGAGATCGAGGACCTCATCTGCGTACTGCAGAAGATGGGCGCGATCATCGCGATGGACACCGACAGGACCATCCGCATCACCGGGGTGGACCAGCTCGGCGGCTACGCCCACCGCGCCCTGCCGGACCGTCTTGAGGCCGCCTCCTGGGCGTCCGCGGCGCTGGCGACCGAGGGCGACGTCTTCGTGCGCGGCGCGCTGCAGCGCTCGATGATGACGTTCCTCAACACCTTCCGGAAGGTCGGCGGCGCCTTCGACATCGGCGACGAGGGCATCCGCTTCTGGCACCCCGGCGGCCCGCTGAACGCCATCGCGCTGGAGACCGACGTCCACCCCGGCTTCCAGACCGACTGGCAGCAGCCGCTGGTCGTCGCCCTCACACAGGCGTCGGGGCTGTCGATCGTGCACGAGACGGTGTACGAGTCCCGCCTCGGCTTCACCTCCGCGCTCAACCAGATGGGCGCGCACATCCAGCTCTACCGCGAGTGCCTGGGCGGCACCCCCTGCCGCTTCGGGCAGCGCAACTTCCTGCACTCCGCGGTCGTCTCGGGACCGACCAAGCTGGAGGGCGCCGACCTGGTCATCCCGGACCTGCGCGGCGGCTTCTCGTACCTCATCGCGGCACTGGCGGCCCAGGGCACCTCGCGGGTGCACGGCATCGACCTGATCAACCGCGGCTACGAGAACTTCATGCAGAAGCTCGCGGACCTCGGCGCCCGCGCGGAGCTGCCGGACGTCCCGGCCGCCGCCGCGGCCGGCTGAGCACCGGCCGCCCCCGTCCGCGTACGCGCACCGCGTACCGAAGGAGGGCGGCCGGACAGGCGGAGGGCGGCCGCCCCCGCTGGGTCCGGCCGCCCTCCTTCTTCGGTCTGCGGGCCTTACTTGCCCTTCGCCGCTTCCTTGAGCTTCGAGCCGGCCGTGACCTTCACGCTGTAGCCAGCGGGAATCTGGATCGGCTCGCCGGTCTGCGGGTTGCGGGCGGAGCGCGCCTTGCGGTGGGTGCGCTCGAAGGTCAGGAAGCCGGGGATGGTGATCCTCTCGTCGCCCTTGCTGACGACCTCCCCGGCGACCTCGGCGAGGGCGGCCACCACGGCGTCGGCGTCCTTGCGGGTCACCTCGGCGCGCTCTGCGATCGCGGCCACCAGCTCACTGCGGTTCATATCTGTCTCCCGTGTTTTCTTGCCATTGAGGCGTGAGATCAAAGCCGATGCTGCCAGGACCCGCTGACAGTCCCCGTAACCGGGTCCCGTGACAGCGCCTCGCGCCCGACTACGCATCCTGCCCTCACCTGCGGCGGAAACGCCAATCCGGCGCCCTGGCGCGTCGTGCACCGCAGCCCGTCCATCCGCACACTTATGACGTACGCGCGGCCCGAAAGCCAGCCGACGCGCCGGGGCCCGGCCCGTTCCCACGCGGGGTGCAGGCGCGGTTACGGCCCGGTGGTGGGCGGCTCCGTCACGCCCGCGGCCTGGGCGGCGTCGCGGACGGCGTCGGCGACCGTGGGGGCCACCCGGTCGTTGAAGACGCTCGGGATGATGTAGTTCGGGTTGAGTTCGTCACCCTGGACGACGTCGGCGATGGCGCGGGCCGCGGCGATCATCATCTCGGAGTTGACGGTCCGCGAGTGCGCGTCGAGCAGGCCGCGGAAGACGCCGGGGAAGACGAGCACGTTGTTGATCTGGTTGGGGAAGTCGCTGCGCCCGGTGGCGACGACGGCGGCGTGCTCGCGGGCGGCGGCCGGGTCGACCTCGGGGTCGGGGTTGGCCAGCGCGAAGACGATCGCGTCGGACGCCATGGCGGCCACGTCGTCGCCGTCGATGACGTCGGGGGCGGAGACGCCGATGAAGACGTCCGCGCCGCGCACGGCGTCCTTGAGGGTGCCGGTGAGGCCGTCGCGGTTGGTGTTCTCCGCGATCCAGCGCAGCGCGCTGCCGGGCGGGGCGTCCACCAGGTCGGCGCGGCCCGAGTGGACGACGCCGTTGATGTCGGCGACGACGGCGTGCTTGGCGCCGGCGTCGATCAGCAGCTTGAGGATCGCCGTGCCGGCGGCGCCGGCCCCGGACATCACCACGCGCACGTCCGCCAGCTCCTTGCCGACCACCCGCAGCGCGTTGGTGAGCGCGGCGAGCACGACGATGGCGGTGCCGTGCTGGTCGTCGTGGAAGACGGGGATGTCCAGCGCCTCGCGCAGCCGCGCCTCGATCTCGAAGCAGCGGGGGGCGGAGATGTCCTCCAGGTTGATGCCGGCGAAGCCGGGCGCGATGGCCTTGACGATCTCCACGATGGCGTCGGTGTCCTGGGTGTCCAGGCAGAGCGGCCAGGCGTCGATGCTCGCGAACCGCTTGAAGAGCGCCGCCTTGCCCTCCATCACCGGCAGCGCGGCCTTGGGCCCGATGTTGCCCAGGCCCAGGACGGCGGAGCCGTCGGTGACGACGGCGACGCTGTTGCGCTTGATGGTCAGCCGGCGGGCGTCCTCGGGGTTCTCGGCGATCTGCATGCAGACGCGGGCGACGCCGGGGGTGTAGATCATCGACAGGTCGTCGCGGTTGCGGATCGGGTGCTTCGACTGCATCTCGATCTTGCCGCCGAGGTGCATGAGGAACGTACGGTCGGAGACCTTGCCGACGACGACGCCCTCGATGCCGCGGAGCTTTTCGACGATGGAGCGCGCGTGGTCGGTCGAGGCGGCGGCGATGGTGACGTCGATGCGCAGCCGCTCGTGTCCTGAGGCGGTGACGTCGAGGCCGGTGACGCTGCCGCCGGAGGACTCGACGGCGGAGGTGAGCTGGCTGACGGCGTTGCCCCCCGCGGGGACCTCCAGCCGGACCGTGTTCGAGTAGGAGACGCTTGGCGCCGTTGCCATGGCCGTGTGTTCCCTCTTGTGTGGTGAAGCCACGGGGCGCGACACGCCCCGCTGCGGATCGGATCGATGGTCGCACCTACTGGGCGGTATCCGGAAACCCTCCGGAAGGCGGAATTGTTTTTCCGCGGAACGGGATCGGGGGGAGGCGGGCCGGGACCGGGCCGGAGAAGGCCGCGGGCCGGGGGCGCGGCTGCTGCCGCACACCCGGCCCCTACAAGCCTGGTGGCACCGACCCGCCAGCTCGCCTCGCGGCAAGTGGGCGCTCGAAGCGCCGATGGTTGGGCCCGGGGGCATGGATCGGGCCGGTGCCACACTCAGGCTAACAAACCCTCCCCGTAAGGCCATTCCCGTCCCGGCGGCCCCGGTGGCGCCTTCTCACGGTCGCAGCAGGTCGGGGACGCCGTCGGCGTCCGGCAGATCGGGTGCCGTGGCGACGACCGTCAGCCGCTGCGTCGCCCGGGTGAGGGCCACGTACAGCACCCGCAGGCCCGCGGGCGACTCGTCGGCCATCTCCGCGGGCGAGAGCACCACCGTCGCGTCGTACTCCAGGCCCTTGGCCTCCAGGCTGCCCAGCACCACCACGCGCTCCCCCAGCTCCGTCAGCCGGCCGCGGGCCTCCTCGCGGCGGCCCATGGGCACCACGACGCCCACCGTGCCGTCCACGTCCGCCAGCAGCCGCCGGACCTCCGCGCGCACCGTGTCGTACGGATCAGCCCCCGCCGCCGCGAACGCCGGCACCACCCCGGTCGACCGCACCGCCTCCGGCGGCTCGGTGCCGGGCATGGCCAGCGCCAGGACCCGGGAGGCGACCTCGGCGATCTCCGCCGGGTTGCGGTAGTTGACGGTCAGCGTGAAGCGCCGCCGCGGGCGGCTGCCCAGCGCCTCCGTGCGGGCCGCGGCCGCCTCGTCCGGGTCCGGCCACGAACTCTGCGCCGGGTCGCCGACGACCGTCCACGTCGCGTGCCGCCCGCGGCGGCCCACCATCCGCCACTGCATCGGCGTCAGGTCCTGCGCCTCGTCGACGATGACGTGCGCGTACTCCTGCCGCTCCTCGTCCCGGCGGCGCGCGACGGGCGCGGTGCGCTCCCCGTACGTCGTCAGCTCCTCCAGGCCCGTCAACTGGTCCAGCGGGTCCAGTTCCCGCGGCCTGGCCGGCTTCGCGGGCGCGCCGAGCAGCACCCGCAACTCGTCGAGCAGCGCCACGTCGTGCACGGTCAGCCCGTCGCGGGCCAGCGAGCGGGCGACGCCGCGGACCTCGCGGGGGTTCAGCACGCGCCGCGCGAAGCCCGCGAGCCGCCGCTCGTCGGCGAGCGCCGCGAGCACCGCGCGCGGCGTCAACTCCGGCCACCAGGCGTCGAGGAAGGCGAGGAAGTCGTCCTCGGTGGAGATGTCCTCGTCGAACCCCGCCCGCGCCTCCGCGGCCAGCTCCGGATCGTCGTAGCGCGGCCGGGCGCCGGACTTCTGCCACAGCGCGTCCAGCAGGAAGCGGCGGGCCCTGGCCCGCAGCAGGTTCACCGGCGCCGTACCGCCGAGGACCGCCTGCCTTACGCGCCGCAGGTCCCGCGCGTCCAGCTCCACCCGGGCGCCGAACGCGACCACCCGCAGCCGCTGCGGCACGTCGCCCGCCGTCAGCGCCCCGCGCGCCGCCCGGCGCAGCACCCGCACCATCCGCGCGGAGCCCTTGGCCCTCGCCACCCGCGGCTCGTCGTACAGCGTCGCCTCGGCGCCCTCGACGAGCGAGCCCACCGCGCGGATCGCGACCTGCCCCTCCTCGCCCAGCGACGGCAGCACGCCCTCGGTGTACGCGACGAGCAGCGGCGTCGGGCTGACGACGAGGATCCCGCCCGCGTACCGCCGCCGGTCCTGGTACAGCAGGTACGCGGCGCGGTGCAGCGCCACCGCCGTCTTGCCGGTGCCGGGGCCGCCCTCGACCTCCGTGACGGACGCGGCGGGGGCGCGGATGACGGTGTCCTGCTCGGCCTGGATGGAGGAGACGATGTCGCGCATCGCGTGCGTACGGGCCCGGCCGAGGGCCGCCATCAGCGCCCCGTCGCCGACGACGGGCAGCGCGGCGCCGGCGAGCGTCACCGACAGTTCGGGCCGCAGCAGGTCGTCCTCGACGCCGAGCACCTTCCGGCCCTTGGAGCGGATCACGCGGCGGCGCACGACCCGGCCGGGGGCGACGGGGGTGGCGCGGTAGAAGGGCGCGGCGGCGGGGGCGCGCCAGTCGATGACCAGCGGGGCGTAGTCGGCGTCGAGGACGCCGAGGCGGCCGATGTGCAGGGTCTCCGCGATACGGGCGCGCTGTTCGCCGCCGTCGCCGTCGCCGGTGCCGACGGCGGTCACGGCGTCGTCCGCGGGCTCGACGGAGGTGTACGCACCGTCGGGGCCGCGGACGCCGTCCTTGCCGGGCAGGAGGTCGATGCGGCCGAAGAGGAAGTCCTCGAACTCGCTGTTCAGCCGGTTGAGATGGACGCCGGCGCGGAAGACCTGCGCGTCGCGCTCGGCGAGCGCGCCGGGGGTGCCGACCTGGCCGCGCTTGGCGGCGTCGCTCATGAGGAACTCCGCCTCGTGGATCTTTTCCTCGAGGCGGTCGTACACGCGGTCCAGATGTTCCTGCTCGGCCTGGATCTCGCGATCCCGGACGGAGTCCGGGGCGGTGATGTGCGCGGTCACCCGCGGCCCCCTTCGTGCGGACAAGGCAGCCGTTCATCTTACCTCTCGTGCGCGGGTGATCGGAGGTCAGCCCAGGTCGGCGGGGGTGTGGGAGCGGAGAGGGCCGGACCGGTCGCGGCGGCTCGCAGCACGGAGGCCGCGCTGGAGCCGACGGGTGTGAGGGCACCGGCCCGGCGGCCGGGTGCGGTGGGGTGTGGAACGGACGGGTGACCGGAGGTCGGCCCAGGCCGGCGGGGGTGTGGGGCGCGTCAGCCGACCTCGGCCGGGACGATCACCAGCCTGTCGCCCTCCGACGTGACCACCTCGAAGTGGTCGATGTCGTCCGGGGACATGCTCGTGCCGCCCGACGTCCGCAGGCTGTTACCGCCGCCCTGGCCGCTCGCACCCGCGTTTCTGCCGTTGCCGGCGCCGTAGCCGTCCGCCGGGACGCCCCAGCTCGTGACCGTCTCGTGCGAGCCGTCCTTGCCCACGGCCTGGAGATCGCAGCGGCGCGGGCCGCTCACCCCGCGCAGATCCAGGTCCACGCTGGTGCCCCAGGTCACCGGGCGCATGCTGATCCTGGCCTCCACGCCCGTCTCCGGGTCCACGGCCCGTACCTCCTGCCCCGACACGTCCGCGCGGCGCTGCTCCGCGGCCGGCTCGTCGCCGGCCAGCACCACCGCCGTCACCACCGGCGCCGCGACCGCCACCACCGCCGCCGCCGTCACCGCGACGACCAGCCGGCGGCGCACCCGGCGCTGCCGGGCCCTTACCGCCGTCAGCTCCGTCAGCAGCCGGTCGAGCGCGCCGGGCGGCGGCTCCTGCGGCGGCGGTACGTCCGCCAGCATGTCGGCGACCGGCACCAGCTCCGCCAGTGCCGCGGCGCACCGCTCGCAGCCGGCGAGATGCTCCTCGAACCGCTCCGCCTCGTCGTGCTCCAGCGCGCCGATCGCGTACGCCCCGACGTCCGGATGCCGTTGTCCGGTCACGGCACCACTCCCCGTTCCTCCAGCGACAGCCGCAGCGAGCGCAGCGCGTAGAACACCCGTGAGCGCACCGTTCCCGCCGGTACGCCCAGCACCTCCGCCGCCTCGTTCGCCGTCCGGCCCTTGAAGTACGTCTCCACCAGCGCGGCGCGGTGGGCGGGCGTCAGGTCGGCGAGCGCGTCGGAGATCGTCATCAGCCGCAGCACCCGGTCGGTGTCGTCGGCGGCCGGGACGCTCTCCAGCGGCGCGGGGTCCGTCTCGCGCGGGCGCGCCTGCCTGCTGCGGTGCCCGTCGATCACTATCCGGCGGGCCACGGTGACCAGCCAGGGCCGCACGGAGCCGTCCGCGGCCGCCAGTTCGTCGGCGTGCCGCCAGGCGCGCAGCAGCGTCTCCTGTACGACGTCCTCCGCCCGGTGCCGGTCCCCGGCGACCAGGCGCAGCACGAAGCCGAACAGCGGGCCCGCGTGCTCGCGGTAGAGGACCCGCATCAACTCCTCGTCGGGAGTCGGCTTCGAGCGCTGCGCTGCCACCACGGCATCGTCCCGCATCCCTCACCTCCGGGTCGAGGAGTACGGGGATGGCCGCCGCGGCGTTCAACGGCCGCCCGCGCGGATGCGTTATGGCTGGATCTCGGCGTATTTGTCGTCCGCGGGCGGGTCGAGGGACAGCCGGTAGCCGCGCTTGACGACGGTCTGGATGAGCTTGGGCACCCCCAGCGCCGTACGCAGCCGGGTCATCGCCGTCTCCACCGCGTGCTCGTCGCTGCCCGCGCCCGGCAGCGCGCGCAGCAGCTCCGCGCGGGAGACGACCCAGCCGGGGCGGTGCGCCAGGGCGCGCAGCAGCGACATGCCGGCCGGGGGCACGGGGCGCAGCGCGCCGTTGATGATCACGGCGTGGCCGCGGATCTCCATGCGGTGGCCGGCCACCGGCAGTGTCCGTACGCGGCCGGGGAGTTCGAGGGCGACGAGCTGGACGAGCGGCCCGAGGCGGTAGCGCTCCGGCTGGGCGGTCGGCACGTCGTGCCGCTCCAGCGGCAGCGCCGTGAGCGGCCCGACGCAGGCGGGGAGCACGTCGTGGCGCAGGGCGTCGAGGACCTCGTCGCGGCAGTGCCGGGCGGCCGCCCGGTCCAGGAAGCTCGCGGCGGCCGGGGCGCTGGTGAACGTCACGGCGTCCACGCCGCGGGCGGCGACCGCCTCCAGCAGCCGGTCCAGCGGGGCGGGGTCCTCGGGCGGCATCCAGCGGTAGACCGGTACGACGATGACCTCCGCCCCCGCGGCCCGAAGCGATTCGACGAACCCCGGCAGCGGCTCGCCGTGCTGCTGGAGCGCCACCCGCCGGCCCTCGGCGCCCTCGGCGAGCAGCCGTTCCAGCACCTCCGCCATCGACTCCGACGCCGGCGACCACGACTCGGTCAGCCCCGCCGCCCGGATCGCGCCGCGCACCTTCGGCCCGCGCGCCAGCAGTTCGACGCCCGCGAGCCTGTCGAGCAGCGCGTCGCCGAGGCCCCAGCCGCCGGCGGCCTCGACCCAGCCCCGGAAGCCGATGGCGGTGGTGGCGAGGACGACGTCGGGGGGGTTGCCGATGAGCGCCTTGGTGGTGTTGAGCAGTTCGTCGTCGTCGTGCAGGGGCACGATCCGCAGCGCGGGCGCGCGGTGCACGACCGCGCCGCGGCGGGCCAGCAGCGTGCTCAGCTCGTCCGCGCGGCGGGCGGCCGTGACCCCGACGGAGAAGCCCTCCAGGGGTTTGACCTCGGCGGGTACGGTCATGGTTCGCTGCTCCCCGGTCGGTGCCGTTCGTGCCGTTCGTGCCGTTCCGTGGTGCTCCGTTCACACCCCCGCGTAGGCGGGCTGCCGCGGCTCCGGGCCGTCCGCGCCTTCGGCGCGCGCCGCGGGCGTGCGCGGCCCGCGCAGGTACACCACCCACGTCACCACGAAGCACACAGCGTAGAAGACGAGGAACGCCACGCAGGCGGCCGTGCCGTTGCCGTTGGCGAGGAAGGACTGCCGGAAGGCGAGGTTGATGCCGAGCCCGCCGAGCGCCCCGACCGCACCGATGAGCCCGATCGCGGCGCCGGACAGCCGCCGCGCGTACGCGTTGGCCTGCTCGCCGCGCAGCCCGAGGGCGATCGCCTTGGCCTGGTAGATGCCGGGGATCATCTTGTACGTGGAGCCGTTGCCGAGCCCGGAGAAGAGGAACAGCCCGACGAAGCCCACGAGATAGACGGGCAGCGACTCCCGTACGGACGCGAAGACGACGACGGCCGTCGCGCCGGCCATCGCGGCGAAGTTCCACAGCGTGATCCGCGCCCCGCCGTACCGGTCCGCCAGCCACCCGCCGACCGGCCGGATCACCGACCCGAGCAGCGGCCCGATGAACGTCACGGACGCGGCCTGCAGCGGGGTGCGGTCGAACTGGGTCTGCAGCACGAGACCGAAGGCGAAGCTGTAGCCGATGAACGAGCCGAAGGTGCCCACGTACAGAAACGACATGATCCACGTGTGCGCGTCCCTGACCGACTCCTTCGCCGCCCCGGTGTCGTTCCGTACCGGCGCCAGATTGTCCATCCGCCACCACGCGAGCCCCGCGGCGACCACGATCAGCGGCATGTAGACCCCGAGCAGCACGCGGGGCCGCCCATCGCCCGCGACGGCGATGACGAGCAGCGCGGCGAGCTGGATGACGGGCACCCCGATGTTGCCGCCGCCGGCGTTGAGCCCGAGGGCCCAGCCCTTGCGGTGCAGCGGGAAGAAGGCGTTGATGTTCGTCATCGAGGAGGCGAAGTTGCCCCCGCCGACCCCGGCGAGCGCGGCGACCAGCAAGAAAGTGCCATACGACGTCCCGGGCTCCATCACGGCGAACGCGGCGGCGGTCGGCAGCAGCAGCATCAGCGCGCTGAACACCGTCCAGTTGCGGCCGCCGAAGCGCGCGACGGCGAAGGTGTACGGCACCCGCACACAGGCGCCGACGAGGGTTGCGACGGAGACGAGGAAGAACTTCCCGGCGGCGTCGATGCCGTACTCGTCGCCCATGAAGAGGACCAGGACGGAGAAGAGAGTCCAGATGGAGAAGCCGATGTGCTCGGAGAAGACGGAGTAGAGGAGGTTGCGGTTGGCGGTCTTCTCGCCCCTCTCCGCCCAGAACGCCTCGTCCTCGGGATCCCACTCCTCGATCCAGCGCTTCCCCTTGCGCGCGGTCTGCCCGGAGCCGGTCATCGCAGCCGTCCCTGCCCTTCGTCGGCGGGCCGCCGCCCGCGGGCGGGGCGGCGGATCTGGTTCAGGGTGACCGTAGGGACGGTGGGTTTCCACCCTGTGTTGACAAGTGACGCACGCGCAACCTTGCCCTCACTCAAGGGGGACTTGACAGGTGAGGAAAAGGCGTTTCCGGCGGTGGGAGCCTCGCCGCGGGGGCGGGGGCCCGGGGTTCGCCGGGTTCACGCGGACGTAACACGCGCCGCCGCGGCGGGCGCGCCCACCCGGCCGGAGCAGCCGATTCCGGCCCGGGACCTGGGCCTTGAACCTACGGCGCAATGCCGTGGCGGCTGCCGCCCCGGGCCGGGGATGCTCTGCTGCGAACCGGTCACGGGAGGTGGCCGGCCGGAGGGCCCGCGGGCCCGGGACACCATGGGGGAATCGATGGGAAAGCGTTCAATCGCCGCCGTCGGCGCGGCCGCAGTCGCCATGACGCTGTGGAGCGGCAGCGCCGCCCAGGCGCACGACCAGTCCTGGGGCTGGCGGGCCTGCGGCTCGGCTACCTGCAGAACTGCGGCACCGCCTACGTCACCAACAGCCACCGGACGCTGACCGTTTGCGACGAGGAGGCGGACGGGCTGGGGTTCTGGACGGCATTCAAGCGCTCCGACGGCGGGACCGGGACCATCAAGGACCCGAACGGCTCCGCCGCCGGCTGCGGCAGCGGCACGGCTCCGTCCGGCGTGAAGATCACGCAGGTCAGGCTCATCCAGCACCTGGGCGACGGCGTCACCGTCTACCTGGGTGACTGGCGCACCGTGAGCTGAGCGTGCCGCGACCGGGGTGCCGGTCTGCACACCGGCACCCCGGGACGCCCGGCCACGTCCGGGGCCCTGCTTCGAGGAGTCCGGCTCACGGCCCGTCTCCCGGCTGCCACCGGCCCGGGTGCCCGGGCCCGAGCGCCAGGTTCCGCCGCGCCGCCGCGTAGTACGCCTCCCGCGCCACCCGCTGCTCCCCGACCAGGGCCGACCACGCACCGGGATCGCGGGTCCCGTCCCGTACGAACCGCTCCATCGCCGCGACCGCCTCCGCCCACGCCCGGCCCGCCTCGACCACCCCGGGCGAGCCGAGCAACAGCATCTCCTCCCAGGCCAGATCGCGGGCCTGCGACGCATCGCCCAGCCGGGGAGCGGCTTCCCGCGGCGGCAGCGGATGGGGGTTGGCGTCGTTGCCGAAGTGGGCGCCGACGCGGAACAGCAGGCTGACGGCCGGCTTCACGGCGAGGGCGTAGCCCTGGTACGCGGCGAGGCGCCGCTCCTCCCAGCGCACGACGCGCTCGCGCCGGAACCGCACCCGCTCGCCGTGCATGACGGCGACGTACGACCCGAGCGCCCCGATCACCACCCCGGCCAGGGCGGGCAACTGCGCCGCGAACTCCCCCACGCCCGCACCGTACCGGCCCGGCCGGAAGCTCGCCCGCGGTCCGCGCCGGCTCACGCCCGCCCGCTCGCGCTCCCGCCCGCAGAACAGGCTCAGCCGGGGAGCCGGCCTCCACGCGTGCGGCGAATCCCGTACCCCGGCGCCCGGAAGAAGTTCCGCGGGACCTGCAACCCGGGGCGGGGCCGCACGTCTTGTGGGATGAGGGCGCTTTCGGACCGCGGCACGAGCGGACCGGGCACCGGCCCCGGTCGCGGCCGTCGAAGCGCATCGCATCGAGTTCGGGAGGCAATCTTGGGTACTGCCATGCGGCGGACGACCTTCGCACGCGGACGCGCCATCGGGATGGTGGCCGGCCTGGTGGCCACCGCGGTGGCGGCCGGCGGGGCTCCGGCGACCGCGACGGCCGGCGGGAGCGGTGCCCCGGAATGGGAACCGACCAGCGTGCCGGCCCCGGACGCGATCCTCGCGGACGTGGCCGGGGGCACCAGGGCGTGGGGCGTGGGCTATTCCCTGGCAGCCGACGGCGCCCACACGTTCGAGCCCCACGCGTTCCGGTGGAGTGACGGCAGGTGGTCGGAGAACCGCACCGGCGGACTTCCCGCCGGCTCCCGCCTCGACGGCGTCGACACCGCCGGCGGAGACACCTGGGCGGTCGGGCAGCGGCAGTTCACCGACCCGGACAGGGGCGACACGGCCGAGGCGGTGGCGGCGCGGTGGCAGGGCACGAGGTGGGAAACGGCCCGGCTGCCCCTCCCGCCGGATCCCTTCACCGAGCTCCGGAGCATCGACGTCCTGCCCGGCGGGCAGGCGTGGGCAGTGGGCCAGCGAG
The DNA here is from genome assembly GCF_042874195.1 of Streptomyces sp. NPDC004134. Classification (NCBI taxonomy): domain Bacteria; kingdom Bacillati; phylum Actinomycetota; class Actinomycetes; order Kitasatosporales; family Streptomycetaceae; genus Streptomyces; species Streptomyces sp. NPDC004134. The sequence continues at coordinate 21,585 of NZ_JBIAMS010000031.1, forward strand.
CCGGTTACGAACCCGACTCGGTACGCGGCCTCGTCCTGCACTACGACGGGAACCGCTGGACGTCCGTTCCCGCTCCCGAAGGCGTCGGCTACATCAGCGATGTCAGGGCCGCCGGAGAGGACAGTGTCTGGATCACCGCCGACGACCGGGTCGGCCACTGGAACGGGACCGCCTGGACGAGCAGGAGGTTCCCGGAGGCAGCCGGCGAGCGCATGAGCCTCAGCGCCCTCACCGGATCCGGCGACGGCAAACTGTGGGCGGTGGGCTACGTCCAGGAGGACAGCGGCGTCCGCAAGCCCGTCGCCTTCCGCTTCGACGGACGCGCGTGGACGGGCGTACCGATGCCGGAGAGCGAGGGCGAAGCCGAACTGGCGGACGTCGCGATCACCGGAGCGGACCGCGCCATTGCCGTGGGCTCCGCCTCGGACGGCGGACCACGCGGGTTCTACGCCCTCGACCTGTCCCCGGGCGGCGCCCGGAAGGCCCCCGTGCCGGGCCAGGACGCCGGCACGGACGGCAGCCTCACGGGCATCCACGCCTCCCCGGCGGGACTGTGGACGGTCGGATTCACGAACGACGGCGGGGCGGCCTACCTGCCCGTGGCCGCCCGCAAGCCGTCGCAGGAGCCGGAGGAGGAGACGCCGGGGCCGGCAGAGGAGACCCCCGCACCGGCTCGGTGAGTGTGGTGTCACGGAAGGCGGCCGGGTGATGTCCGGCGCCCCGGCCCCGGTGTTCAGGAGGGTCACGATGTCAGCGACGTCGGCCGCGGGCCCCGCCCGCCGCCGCGCCGGAGGGCTGCGCCGGCGGTGGGAGCGGCTGCTGCGGGGCCGGCCGGAGCAGGAGTTCCCGTCACCGCCGGGCGCATGGCGGGCGGCGGCTTCCCGGGCGGACGCGGAGCCGGGAATCGCCGCGCTCTACCACCACCGCCGGCTGGAGCTCGTACGCCTCGCGCTCCTCCTCGTCGACGATCTGCCCACAGCGGAGGACGTCGTTCAGGACGCCTTCGCGGCGCTCATCCGCAGGCACGGCCCGCGGTTGCGGGGGGTGGAGGACCCGGCGGCCTACGTGCGTACGAGCGTGGTGAACGGGGCGCGTTCCGTGCTGCGGCGCCGCAGGACCGCCCGCGCGTACACGCCGGAGCGGGAGGGACACGTCCCGCCCGCCGACGAGGACGTCCTGCTCGGCGAGGAGCACCGCGAAGTGCTGGCCGCGCTGCGCCGGCTCACCCTCCGCCAGCGCGAGGTGCTCGTCCTGCGCTACTGGTCCGGCCTCACCGAGGTGGAGATCGCCCGCGTCCTCGGCCTCTCGCGCGGCGCGGTCAAGTCCACGGCGAGCCGGGCGCTGGACGCCCTGAGCCGGCAGTTGGGGGTGTCCCGGTGAGCGGAGCGAGCGGACGGAGCCCCGATTCCTCGCGGGAGTTGCTCGAATCCCGGCTGCGGGCCGCCCTGGACGCGCGGGCCAGGGAGGTCGGCTGGGGCGATCTGCGGCAGGCCGCCCTGCCGGCAGAAGACGTGCGGCGGTGGGGCTTCCCGGCGCGCGCTGCCGTGGTGGTGCTGCTCGGGCTGGCAGCGGCGGTCGTGTGGGTCCTGCTGGCACACGGCACCCGGCAGCAGCCCGAGCCCGCCCGGCCCCCGGCCCCCTCGGTCACCCAACCGCCCACGGCCGTCCCGTCCCCCGAAAACCTCGAGCTGCCGGAGGGTTCGCGGACCGGGGGGCGATAGGCGCCGGCGCATCGGCGACCGGGCCGGCGGCCGGCGCCGCGTCCCGTACGCGAGGGGGCTTACGACGAGCGCTCCGGGCCGTACAGGACGCGGTCCGCCTCCGGGAGCCAGGCGCCGGGCGGGTGGTGGAGCCAGTCGTGCTCCCGGGCCAGCTTCCGGGCCGCCGTGCGCAGGGCGGTCAGGCCCGGGTGGGTCAGGCCCTGGCGCCAGGTCAGGGAGACCGGGGACAGCGGGACCGGGTCCGTGAGGGGGCGGAGGGTCATGGCCGCGATGGGGGCGAACTCCGTGGTGGCCAGGACCGACCAGCCGTGTCTGTGGACGAGCCGCACGAACTCCGCCTCGCCGTCGATCTCCGGGAACGGCGCCGCCAGGCGGATGCCGTGGGCGGCGAAGAGTTCGCGGGCCAGGTCCGTCCACTCCGCCGTCGCCGCGTTGCCGTCGGCCGCGTACAGGGTCTCGCCCGCCAGCGCCGCCAGGGGCACCCCGGGGCGGGCCGCCAGCGGGTGGGCGGAGGGCAGCAGCACCGCCATCGGCTCCAGCCGTACCAGCTCGTGCCGCAGGCCCGCCCGCGTTCCCGGGGCCAGCCCCGCCACCCGGCCGAACGACACGTCCAGCCGCCCCGCCGCGAGCTCCGCCGCCGCGCCCGTCAGCCCGCTGTGGAACCGGGCGACCAGCTCCAGTTCCGGCGCCGCCGCGCGGGCCGCGTCCAGGACCCGCTGGCCCGTGCTGTAGCGGGCGCCGACGTCGACGAGCAGCGGGCGGGTCCGCGGGTCCGCCGCGGCGGCCAGGTCGTCGTACGCGGCGAGCACCCGGCGGGCGTACGGCAGCAGCCGCTCGCCCTCCACGGTCAGCCGCACCTGGCGGGTGGTGCGCACGAACAGCTCCGCGCCCAGCTCCCGTTCGAGCCTGCGGATGTCGCGGCTCAGTGCCTGCTGCGCGACGTAGAGTCCGCCCGCGGCGCGGGTGAAGTGCAGCGTCTCGGCGACCGCCGCGAAGGCGCGCAGCAGCCGCGGCTCGGCGTCCCGGGGTGCGGTCGGCATCAGGCCATTTCACAACGGACGCGCGTGAATGGCCAGCGATCAGGTGTTGGACCCGCGCGGGCGCCTGCGGCCAGCCTTTCCCGCATGTCCCCCCTACGCTCGCCGCGGCACCTCCTCGGCCCCTACCGGCTACTCTTCGCCGTCCCCGGCGCCCGCGCGTTCACCGCGGGCAACCTCGTCGCCCGGCTGCCCATGGGCATGTTCTCCGTCAGCGCCGTCATCATGATCGCCGAGCGCTACGGCTCGTACGCCCTCGCCGGCGCCGTCCCCGCCGCCGGGCTCGCGGTCACCGCCGTCGTCGGGCCGCTCACCGCCCGGCTCGTCGACCGGCGCGGCCAGGCCCGTATCGCCGTGCCCGCGGCGGCGATCGCCGCGTGCGGCTCGCTGCTGCTCGCGCTCTGCGTCCACCTCCGCGCCCCGGCGTGGACGCTCTTCGCCGCCTACGTCCTCACCGCCACCACCCCCAACACCGGCGGCATGTCCCGCGCCCGCTGGGCCCACGCCTTCCGCGGCCCGGGACCCGGCACCCCCGGCGACGCCGCCGCCCTGCACACCGCCAACTCCTTCGAGCAGGCCGCCGACGAACTCTGCTTCATGACGGGCCCCGTCCTCGCCGCCCTCCTGTGCACCACCGTCTTCCCCGAGGCGGGCACGGTCACCGGCGCCGTGCTGCTGATGAGCGGCATCCTCCTCTTCGCCGCCCAGCGCGCCACCGAGCCCCCGCCCCGGCCGCGCGCGCCGGGCGAGCGGGCACGGTCACCGCTGCGGCGGCCCGGGTTCCCGCCGCTGCTGGCGGCGTTCGGCTGCGCGGGGGCCGTGTTCGGGTCGATGGAGGTGGTCACGATCGCGTACGCGGACCGCCTCGGCCGGCCGGCGGCGGCGGGCGGCATCCTCGCGCTGCTGGCCGCGGGCTCCTGCCTGGCGGGCCTGGTCTACGGGGCGCGGCGGCCGGGCTACGCGGACTCCGCCGCGGGCCCGGGGAGTCCCCAGGCCGCGGAGAAGCCGGTCACGGGGGCGCCGGAGGCCGCGCACACCTCTGCCGCGGGTGCGTCCCCCGCCGGTACGCCCGCCCCCGAAGCCCTCTTCCTCCGCTGCGTCCTCGCCATGGCCGCCCTCATGCTCCTCCCCCTCCTCGCCGCCGCCACCGGCCGCCTCGTCCTCCTCGCCCCCGCCCTCCTCCTCGCCGGCATGGCCACCGCCCCGACGATGATCACCGGCATGTCCCTCGTCCAGGCCCGCACCCCCGCCGGCCGCCTCAACGAGGGCATGACCCTCGCCGTCACCGCACTCCTCGCCGGCATCGCGGCCGGGTCCGCCACCGGCGGCTGGGCCGCGGGCGGTTGGGCCGCCGGTACGCCCGCCGCCGCGTACGCCGTGCCCCTCGCCGCCGCCACCGCCGCCGCACTCGCCGCCACCGGGCTCAACGCCACCCGCCGCCCCGCGGCCTGAAGCGGATCCTCGGCCGCCGCGTATTCCCAGGCGGTCTGCTACATTCCGTTGGCTGCGCTGGGCGCAACGCCCCACCGCAGCCCCTTCCCTGCGGATCGACTCCCGCCGAGTATCAGGGAATTGGATACGGGCATTCCCAAACCGGGATTTACGTCCCGGTCCCCCCGGATTAACATCTTCCCGCATCGAGCGCCGCCCCGACGAAATTCTTCTGCCTACGCAAATGCGTGCCGCCTGACTTTGTGCTGCCCATTTCCCTCTGCGCCGACGGGAGTTTTCTCATGGACAACGTCTCACGCCGGAAAGTTCTTCTTTCAAGCGCGGCCGTGGGCGGTGCCGCCGCCCTCGGCACCGGCCAGCTCGCCGCCGCGACCTCGGCAGGAGCCGCCGCCCGCGGCGTGCCCGCCTCGACCATCACCCCCGCCGACGCCCGCTATCCCGACTTCGTCTCCGGCAGCAACGGCCGCTGGCGCGCCGATCCCGAGGCGGTCCGGGTGGCCACGGCCACCGAGCAGGTGGTGGCCGCGGTAGAGGAGGCCGTACGGGCCGGAAAGCGCGTCTCCGTACGCAGCGGCGGCCACTGCTACGAGGCATTCGTCTACCACTCCGACGCCCAGGTCGTCATCGATCTGTCGGCGATGAACGACATCTCGTACGACCAAAAGAGACGCGCCTTCGTCATCGAGCCCGGCTGCACGCTGATGGAGGTCTATATGGAGCTCTATCGCGTCTGGGGGGTGACGATCCCGGGCGGTTCCTGCTCCTCCGTCGGCGCCGGCGGGCATATCCAGGGCGGCGGCTTCGGGCTGCTGTCCCGGGCGTTCGGGCTGACGGTCGACTACATCCACGCGGTCGAGGTCGTGGTGGTCGACGCCGCGGGCAAGGCCCGCGCGATCGTGGCCAGCAGCGACAAGAACGACCCGCACCACGACCTGTGGTGGGCGCACACCGGCGGTGGCGGCGGCAACTTCGGCATCGTCACCCGCTACTTCCTGCGCGCCCCCGGCACCGAGCGGCTGGCGCCGGAGAAGCAGTTGCCGCAGCCGCCCGGCGAGGTGTACGTGCACCAGCAGTCGTGGCCCTGGAGCAACATCAACGAGGACCGCTTCCGCACCCTGCTGCGCAACTACAGCGGCTTCTACGAGGAGTACAGCGCCCCCGGCAACCCGTACGCCGGCATGTTCAGCATGCTCGTGTGCAGCACGAAGGCCAGCGGATCGATCTCGATGACCACACAGATCGACGCCACGCAGCCGGACGCGGCGCGCAAGCTGGACGACTTCCTGGCCGAGATCGGCGGCCACATGGGCGACGCCCAGCCGGCCACCCTCTCGACGAACGAGATGCGGGCGATGCCCGACCTCTTCGCGCCGCAGTCGCGGCCGTGGCTGGTCGCCACCCGCCAGCTCGGCGGCTCGGGCTGGGGCGGGCGGGGCGACTACAAGTCGGCGTACCTGCGGCGGGCGTTCCCGGAAGAGCAGATATCGGCGATGTACAAGAACCTCACCGAGACCGACCAGCGCAGCGCGCTCGTATCGATCGACTCGTACGGCGCGCAGGTGAACGCGGTCGGCACGGACGCGACCGCGGCTCCGCAGCGGGACTCGATCATCAAGCTCCAGTACCAGGCGTACTGGAGCGAGCAGTCGGAGGAGGCGGCGAAGCTCGGCTGGATCCGGAACATGTACCGCGACGTGTACGCGGACACCGGCGGCGTCCCCGTCCCCAACGAGGTCAACGACGGGTGCTACATCAACTACCCGGACATCGACCTCGGCGACCCGCAGTGGAACACCTCGGACACCCCCTGGCACGACCTGTACTACAAGCAGGCGTACGTCCGGCTGCAGCGGGTCAAGGCCGCGTACGACCCGGGGAACGTGTTCCGCCACGCCCAGTCCGTCCGGCTGCCGGAGTAGGCGGCGCGGCGGGCCGGGGGTGCGCGGGCGGGTGGCGTACGGCGAAGGGGCGGGACGCGGCGCCCGGTTCACGTGCCCCGGGCGGTCCGCACGCCGCGACCGGACCGCATACTGCGAACAGCCCCGTATCGAATCGCTTCCCCGTCCCGCGCCACCCCGCACCACCGCCCGAACCCCGTGCCACCCGCTCCACCGGTGACCGTCCCCGCCACGAGAGGAGCACCGCCTTGCACGCCTCCGCCCCGCCCCCCGAACCCGATGCACCACCCGCCGCCGAAAGCCCCACAGGACCGAGCCGGCGCCAGATGCTGCCGGTCTTCGGCGCTGCGGCGCTGGCGGGCGTCGTTCCCGCGCTGGGCTCCGCCTCGCCCGCGTCGGCCGCACCCGCGGCCGCGGCGCCCGCCTCCGCCGCGGCGGCAGCCCGCGGCCCCCGCGCCGTCTACGTCGGCGGCTACGCCGGCGGCCCCGGCGCCCCCGCCGGGCTCGCCGCGTTCCGCATGGCCGGCGACGGCCGCCTCACCCCCATCCAGGAGGTGCCCGGCGTCCCCAACCCCTCGTGGCTGGCGGTGCATCCGCGGCTGCCCGTGCTCTACGCCGTCTGCGAGGTGAGCACCTGGAACGGGCAGAAGGGCGGCGGCGTCGTCTCGTACGCCATCGACACCGCCACCGGCGAGCTGACCCGCACCGGCGACCAGCCCGTGCCCGGCGTCCCCGCGCACGGCGCGCTCGACGAGCGCGGCGGCCACCTGATCGTCGCCAACTACGGCGGCGCCACCTTCGCCGTCGTCCCGCTCGGCGCGGACGGCACGCCCCAGCCGGTCTCGGACACCGTCACCGTCACCGGCACGGGCCCCGACCCCGAGCGCCAGAACGGGCCGCACCCGCACCAGGTCGCCTTCGACCCGGCGTACGGATACGTCTTCGGCGCCGACCTGGGCACCGACCGCGTCTGGGCCTGGCGGCTGGACGGCGAGGCCGGGAAGCTGACGCCGAACCCACTGCCGTTCATGCAGGTCGCCTCCGGCTCGGGCACGCGGCACCTGGCGTTCCACCCGGGCGGGCGGTTCGTCTACGTCGTCAACGAGCTGACGTCGTCGGTGACGGCCTTCACGTACGACGCGGCCCGCGGCACGTTCCGCTGGCTGCAGACCCTCGGCACGCTGCCGCGCGGCTTCACCGGCGAGAGCTACTGCGCGGAGGTCGCCGTGCACCCGGACGGCAGGACGGTGTACGTGTCCAACCGCGGGCACGACAGCATCGCCCGCTTCGCGGTCGGCGCCGACGGGCGGCTCGACCTGCGCGAGACCACCTCCACCGAGGGCGCCTGGCCGCGGCACTTCGCCCTCTCCCCGGCCGGCGACGTGCTGCTGGTGGCGAACCAGAACAGCGACGACGTGGTGTCGTTCCGCGTCACCCGCTCCGGCGCCCTGCGCCGCACCGGCGCCACCGCCGCCGCACCGAGCCCGGCGTGCGTGGCCTTCGGGGGCGTACTGCCGAAGTGACGGCCTCCGGTGCCGTCCCGTTCCCGGGCCACGCCGCTCTCAGCCGGAGTTCACCGGGCGCCGCGGCGGCGCGGGAACCGGGCCGGCAACGACCGCTCTGAGTGCGCGGATCAGGGCGCGGACGGAGGCGCCGGCGGCCTGCTCCGGGGTGGTGAGGTAGCCCACGGAGCGGGTCGGCCGTCCGGGGCCGAGATCGGCGACCGTGACGCCGTCGGGTGCGTCGTGCAGCGAGAGCGCGGGCATGATCGCCATGCCGAGACCTCTGCTCACCATGGAGAGCACCGCTCCGTCGTCCTCGGTCAGGACGGTCGCCTTCGGGATCCAGTCCTGCTCGGCCCACCACCGGCGGGTGTAGGAGCCGCAGTTCTCGTGCCAGTCCACCAGGGGCAGGGAGCGCGGGGCGGGGTGGCCGGCCGGGTGCACCAGCGCGTAGGGCTCTTCCAGGAGTACGTCGCCGACGAGCCCGCCGGGCAGGGACGACCCGGCGCCGATCGTGGCGATACCCACGTCGGCGCGCCCCTCGGCGACCTCGCCCGCGGTGCCCGCGCCCAGTTCGCGGACGACGTACACCTCCGGTTCGATGCCGTGGTGGCGCTCGGTGAGGTGCTCGAGGACGGGCGGGAGCAGGAAGAGGGCGGCGCTGCGGAAGGCGGCGATGCGCAGCGGCCCGGCGACCGTGCCGCGCCCGGCGGCGCGGGCCTCCGCGGCCAGGGTGTCGAGGAGCCGCAGGACCCGGCGGGCGTGGGCGGCAGCGGCGGCACCGGCCGCGGTGGGGGTCGCGCCCTTGCGGCCCCGCTCGAAGAGGACCGCGCCGACCTTGCGTTCCGTCCCGCGGATGGAGTGCGAGACCGCGGACTGGGTCAGCCCGAGGGCCTTGGCCGCCGCCGAGAACCCGCGCTCGCGATCGACGGCAACGAGGACGCGCAGCTCGTGCGGGGCGAGGTCCGTGGCTGTCACAGCGGTCCCACCTGCTTCCATGAGGGTCCTTCATGGCTCGGACCGTTCCATGAGCGCAACCCTCTCTCCGGCGTCCGTATTTCCTCCGTACGGTCACCGCCATGACCGAGACCGCGCTCACCGTGCACCAGACCGCCCGCCCCCACGGCTTCCCCACGGCCGGCCACTTCGCCTTCGTCCGGTCCGCGATCCCGGCTCCCGGCCCGGGAACGGCGCTGGTGGAGAACCTGTACTGGTCGGTGGACCCCTACCACCGCGAGATGATGGACGGGGACTTCGCGCTCCACGCGCCGCTGGAGGGCCGCACGATCGGCCGGGTCGTGCGCTCCCGCCATCCGTCGCTCCCCGAGGGTGAGATCGTCTTCCACCGGCAGGGCTGGCGCAGCCACGCCGTCGTCACCCCCGGCCAGGCGCGCCCCGTCCCCCGCTTCGACGGCGTACCGCTCTCCGCGCACCTGGGCATCCTCGGCGGCACAGGGCTGACCGCCTACGTCGGTCTGACCCGCGTCGCGGAACTGCGGGAGGGCCAGGACGTGTTCGTCTCGGCGGCGGCGGGCGGCGTGGGCACGGCCACCGGGCGGCTCGCCCGGCTGATGGGCGCGGGGCGGCTGGTCGGCAGCGCGGGCACGGCGGCGAAGGCCGCCTATCTGACCGAACACGTCGGCTACGACGAGGTCTTCGACTACCACTCGGGTCCGGCGGCCGAGCTGCTCGCCGGGGCGGCGCCCGGCGGGATCGACGTCTACATGGACAACGTCGGCGGCGAGCACCTCGAAGCGGCGATCTCCTCGCTGCGGGAGTACGGCAGGATCGTGCGGATCGGCACGATCGCCCAGTACAACGCCACCGGCACGCCCTACGCGCTGCGCAACCTTCCCGACATCGTCGAGAAGAGCCTGCGCATGGAGGGCTTCCTGGTCCGCAACCACGCCGACGCGCAGGAGGAGCTGTACGCGTTCGTCGTGCCGCATCTGCAAAGTGGCCGCGTCACCCTCGACGAGACCGTGGTCGACGGCTTCGGCGGCATCGTCGACGCGTTCCTGGGGATGCTCCGGGGCGCGAACCAGGGCAAGATCATCGTGCGGGCGGCCGGGGCGGACGTCTGACGGCCCGGGGTGTGCCGGCCTTCCGCACACCCCGGCCCCGCCCGCCACCGCCGCGCGCCACCGCCGCCGTTCACGCCCGCCGGTGGCCGGCCCCTCCCGCCGCGTCCCGTTCGCCGACGTCATTTGTCAACGCCATTGACATACCGCCGGGCCCTCCCTACCTTCCTCCGTCGAAGCGCTTCGACACCCCTCATCGAACCGATTCGACGAGGCCAACTCTCCCGGAGGCAGTGGATGTTGAAGGCACGGAGAAGGGCGCGCCTGCTGGCTGCCGCCCTGGCGGGAGCCCTGTCGCTGAGCACGCTCGCCGCGTGCGGCGGCTCCGACGGCGGCGGTTCCGGCGACGGCAAGACCCTCCGGCTCTGGCACTACGAGGGCCCCGACAGCGCCATGGGCAAGGCGTGGGCCGAGGCCGTCGCCGAGTTCGAGGAGAGCCACCCGGGGGTGAAGGTCGAGTTCGAGGAGAAGGGCTTCGAGCAGATCCAGAAGACCGCCCCGCAGGTCCTCAACTCCGACCAGGCGCCCGACCTCATGGAGTACAACAAGGGCAACGCCACCACGGGCCAGCTCTCCCGCCAGGGCCTGCTCACCGACCTCACCGCCGAGGCGGAGAAGCGCGGCTGGGCCGACGCCGTGCCGCCGACCGTGGCGACCACCAGCCGCTACGACGAGAGCGGCGTCATGGGCTCCGGCGCCTGGTACGGCATCCCCAACTACGCCGAGTTCACGATGGTCTACTTCAACAAGGACCTCTTCGCGGAGCACGGCGTCGAGGTCCCGACGACGTTCGCGGAGCTGGAGGACGCGCTCGCGGCGTTCGAGGACGCCGGCATCACCCCGTTCGCCAACGCCGGCGCCGAGTACATGGCGCAGCAGTACCTCTACCAGCTCGCGCTCAGCCGGGCCGACAAGGCGTGGGTCGACTCCTTCCAGATGGGCGGCGAGACCGACTTCTCCGACGCGGCCTGGACGTACGCCGCCGAGACCTTCGCCGACTGGGTCGGCAAGGGCTACATCGCCGAGAACTCCTCCGGCACCAAGGCCGAGGACGCCGGCGTCTCGTTCATCCAGGGCAAGCACCCGATGCTCTTCTCCGGAAGCTGGTGGTTCGGGCGCTTCCAGGCCGAGGTGAAGAAGTTCGACTGGGACACCTTCCTGTGGCCCGGCAGCGACCTGACCCTCGGCTCCGGCGGCAACCTGTGGGTGGTCCCCGAGGGCGCCGAGAACAAGGAGCTGGCGTACGACTTCATCGACATCACGATGAAGAAGGGCATCCAGAACGTCCTGGGGAACAACGGCGGCGTCCCGGTCGCGGCCGACGCCGCCGCGATCACCGACCCGCAGTCGAAGGCCCTCATCGAGGACTACACGGCCCTCGCCGGGAACGACGGCCTCGCCTACTACCCCGACTGGCCTGCCAACGGCTTCTACGACTCGATGACCTCCGAGACGCAGAAGCTCCTCACCGGCAGCGCGGACCCGGCCGACGTGCTGGAGTCGCTCCAGGCCGAGTACGACGAGAACGTGCTCGAAGAATGACGGCCGCCGTCTCCAAGGACGCGGCCCGCGCCGCCGGCGGGAGTCGGACCCCCTCCCGCCGGCGGCGGCGCCCGGCCCGCGGCGGCCGTGCGCACCGGACGTCCACCGAGGGCTCGTACGCGCTCTTCCTGCTGCCCGGCGCGCTGGCGTTCCTCGTCGTCATCGTGGTGCCGTTCGCGATGAACACCGGCATCAGCTTCACCGACTGGAGCGGCGTCGGCACACCCGAGTTCACCGGTCTGGAGAACTACGACAGGCTCCTCGGCGACGACGACTTCCGGGAGTCCTTCCGGCACAGCCTGGCCATGGTCGCGGCGATGGCGCTGATCCCGACCGCGCTCGGGCTGGTGCTCGCCTCGGCGCTCTTCGACTTCGTCGGCCGGCACGCCGGCAGCCGCTGGGTGGCCGTGCTGCGGGCCTGCTTCTATCTGCCGCAGGTGCTGCCGATCGCGGTCGCCGGCATCGTGTGGAGCTGGATCCTGGCGCCGGAGAGCGGTTCGCTCAACGAACTCCTGGGCGCCGTCGGGCTCGACGCGCTTCAGCAGGACTGGCTCGGCGATCCGGACTGGGCGCTGTACAGCGTGATGGCCGTGATGGTGTGGGTGCAGATCGGCTTCCCGCTGGTGATCTTCATGTCCGGGCTCCAGCGCGTCGACCCGGCGCTGCACGAGGCGGCGGAGCTGGACGGCGCGGGCTGGTGGCGGCGGTTCTGGCACGTGACGCTGCCGCAACTGCGGCCGGAGATCGCGGTGGTGCTGCTGTGGTGCACGATCGCGGCGCTGAAGGTCTTCGGCATGGTGTACGTCCTCACCGGCGGCGGCCCGGGCGGGGCGACGAACGTCCCGTCGTACTTCGCGTACCAGAACTTCTTCGAGAACTTCCAGGCCGGCTACGGCGCCGCGATCTCCACCGTCCTCACGGTGCTCATCCTGGCGCTTGCGGTCGTCGCCCTGAAGCTGCAGACGAGGGCGGAGGACGAGAACTCGTGACCGCGGTCAGGAAGTACCCGGTGCTCGTGGCGCTGGTGCTGGGCGCGGCGTTCATGGTGCTGCCGTTCTTCGTGGTGCTGATGAACGCGGTGAAGTCGCCGGAGGAGTACTCCAGCGACGGGCCGCTGAGCATGCCGGACGGCGTGTACCTCGACGGGCTCGCGGACTTCTGGGAGCGCGTCGACTTCGGGCAGAAGCTGTGGAACTCGGTGCTGATCTCCGGCTCGGTGGCGGTGCTCGCGGTGGTGCTGTCGGTGCTCAGCGCCTACGCCATCGGCATCGGCCGGATCCGCGGGCGGCCGTACGTGCTGGCGTTCTTCGTGCTGGCGAACATGCTGCCGCAGGAGGCGCTGGTCTACCCGGTCTACTACCTGTCGAAGGAGGCGGGCCTCTACGACACCCGGCTGAGCGTGGTGATCGTCTTCACCGTCGTGCAGTCCGCTTTCGGCACGTATCTGCTGGCCTCGGTGCTCGGCGGGTTCCCGCGCGAGGTGATCGAGGCCGCGCGGATCGACGGGGCCGGCAAGTGGCAGGTGCTGTGGAGGGTGGTGGTGCCCGTCAGCCGGCCGACGATCGGCGTGCTGATGGTGCTGTTCTTCATCTGGACCTGGAACGAGTTCCTGCTGCCGCTGGTCATGCTCGTCTCGGACGACAACCAGACCGTGTCAGTCGCCCTGGGCGTGCTCCAGGGGCAGCGGGACATGGACGCCACGATGACGAACGCCGCCGCCCTGCTGGGCGTGCTGCCGGCGATCGCGTTCTTCCTCATCTTCCAGCGGACCCTGACCCGCGGCATCGCCGCGGGCGCGGTCAAGTGATCCCCAAGTGACCCCGAGAGGCTGCGCATGAAGTTCACCGACGGCTACTGGATGCTGCGTCCGGGTGTCCGGGCCGCGTACCCCGTCGAGGTGCTCGACGTCACCGCCGGGGACGGCACGCTGGACGTGCACGCACCGACCCAGCCCATCCGGCACCGCGGCGATCTGCTGAAGGGCCCGGTCATGACGGTCTCCGTGCACTCCCCCATGCCCGACGTGATCGGCGTGACCCTCACCCACTTCGACGGCGGCACCGACGCCGGCCCCCGCTTCCAGCTCGCCGGGACCGGGCCGCACGCGCAGGTCTCGTACGACGACGAGCACGCCCTGCTCACCGCCGGCGGCCTCGCCCTGCGGGTGGCGCGCGGCGGGCCGTGGCGGCTGGACTTCCTCACCGCCGACGGGCTGAAGCCGCTGACCTCCTCGGGGTCCAAGGGCATGGCCATCATGGAGACCGACGCCCCCGGCGGCGGCCCGGCCCGGCACTATCTGCGCGAGCAGCTCGGGCTCACCGTCGGCACCCACGTCTACGGGCTCGGCGAGCGCTTCGGGCCGCTGGTGAAGAACGGCCAGGTCGTGGACGTCTGGAACGCGGACGGCGGCACGGCCACCGAGCAGGCGTACAAGAACGTGCCGTTCTACCTCACCGACGCCGGCTACGGCGTCTTCGTCGACCACCCCGGGCGGGTGTCGCTGGAGGTGGGCTCGGAGGCGGTGTCGCGGGTGCAGTTCAGCGTCGAGGGCCAGGAGCTGACGTACTACGTCATCCACGGGCCGACGCCGAAGGAGATCCTGCGCAAGTACACGGCGCTGACCGGCCGGCCCGCGCTGCCGCCGGCCTGGTCGTTCGGGCTGTGGCTGTCGACGTCGTTCACGACCTCGTACGACGAGGAGACCGTCACCTCCTTCATCGACGGGATGGCCGCGCGCGATCTGCCGCTGTCCGTCTTCCACTTCGACTGCTTCTGGATGCGCGAGTTCCACTGGTGCGACTTCGAGTGGGACCCGCGGGTCTTCCCCGACCCGGCGGGGATGCTGCGCCGGCTGAAGGAGCGGGGGCTGCGGATCTGCGTGTGGATCAACCCGTACATCGCGCAGCGCTCCCCGCTCTTCGCCGAGGGCCGCGACGCCGGCTACCTGCTGCGCAGGCCGGACGGCGGGGTGTGGCAGTGGGACAAGTGGCAGCCGGGGATGGCGCTGGTCGACTTCACCAACCCCGACGCGCGCGCCTGGTACGCGGGCAAGCTCGCGGCGCTGCTCGACATGGGCGTGGACTGCTTCAAGACCGACTTCGGCGAGCGGGTGCCGACGGACGTCGCGTACTTCGACGGCTCCGACCCGGAGCGGATGCACAACTACTACACGTACCTCTACAACCAGACCGTCTTCGACGTGCTGAAGAAGCACCGCGGCGAGGGCGAGGCGGTGGTCTTCGCGCGCTCGGCGACGGCCGGGAGCCAGCAGTTCCCGGTGCACTGGGGCGGGGACTGCGAGTCGACGTACGAGGCGATGGCGGAGTCGCTGCGCGGCGGGCTGTCGCTGGGGATGTCGGGCTTCGGCTACTGGAGCCACGACATCGGCGGCTTCGAGGGCACGCCGTCGCCGGCGCTGTTCAAGCGGTGGATCGCCTTCGGGCTGCTGTCGTCGCACAGCCGGCTGCACGGCTCGTCCTCGTACCGGGTGCCGTGGCTCTTCGACGAGGAGGCCGTGGACGTGCTGCGGGTGTTCACGAAGCTGAAGCTGCGGCTGATGCCGTATCTGGACGCGGTGGCGCGCGAGGCGCACGAGTCGGGGGTGCCGATGATGCGGCCGATGGCGCTGGAGTTCCCGGAGGACCGGGCGTGCACGCATCTGGAGCGGCAGTACATGCTCGGGCCGGACCTGCTGGTGGCGCCGGTGTTCAGCGACGGGGGCGAGGTCTCGTACTACGTCCCGGAGGGTACGTGGACGCATCTGCTGAGCGGCGAGGAGGTGCGGGGGCCGCGGTGGGTGCGGGAGCGGCACGGGTTCGCGAGCGCGCCGGTGCTGGTGCGGCCGGGGGCGGTGCTCCCGGTGGGGGCGGTGGACGACCGGCCGGACTACGACTACGCGGACGGGGTGACGCTGCGGGCGTACGGGCTGCGGCCCGGGCAGCGGGTGCGGGTGCCGGTCGGGGGGCGGGTGTTCACGGTGGTGTGCGAGGGCGGCACGGTGCGGGCGTCGGCGGGCGAGGGGGAGGCGGCGGGTGCGGGTGGCCCGGCCGGTGCGGAGGGCTCGGGCGGCGGCGACGGCCCGGGCGGGCCCTGGGCGCTGGAGGTCGTCGGCGGGCCCACGGTGCACGCGGCCGCGGGCCGCGGCGTCCTCGTCGCGGAGCTGGGCTAAGGTCCGGCTGTCCGGCATGTCGGACGTCCGGCCGGTCGAGCAGGGGGAGTTGATGGTCAAGATCACCGATGTGGCCCGGCACGCCGGGGTGTCGCCGAGCACCGTCTCGTACGCGCTCAGCGGCAAGCGCCCGATCTCCGACGAGACCCGGCAGCGCATCGAGTCCAGCATCCGCGAGCTGGGCTACCGCCCGCACGCCGGCGCCCGCGCGCTGGCCAGCAGCAGGTCCAACGTGCTGGCGCTGGTCATCCCGTTCCGCAGCGGGATCCACGTGCCGGTCGTCATGCAGTTCGCGGTGTCGGTGGTGACGACGGCGCGGCAGCACGACCACGACGTGCTGCTGCTCACCCAGGAGGAGGGCGAGGAGGGGCTGCGGCGGGTGGCGGACACGGCGCTGGTCGACGCGCTCATCGTGATGGACGTGCAGTTGCACGACGCCCGGCTGCCGCTGCTGCGGGCCCTGGACCGGCCCTCGGTGCTCATCGGCTTCCCCGCCGACCCGACCGGACTGACCTGCATCGACCTGGACTTCGCGGCGGCGGGCGGCGCCTGCGTGACGCATCTGGCGGAGCTGGGGCACCGGTGCGTGGCCCTCGTCGGCTCGCCGCCCGAGGTGTATCTGCGCGAGACGGGCTTCGCGCAGCGCGTCACCCAGGGCTTCACCGCGGCGGCCGACGAGCGGGGGCTGACGTCGACGGTGCACCCCTGCGAGGCGACCCCGGCGGCGGCGCAGGCGATGGCCGAGCGGCTGCTGCGGGAGCACCCGGAGCTGACCGGGGTGGTGGTGCACAACGAGCCGGTGGTGCAGCCGCTGATCGATGCGTTCCGACGGCTCGGGCTGCGGGTGCCGGAGGACCTGTCGGTGGTGGCGATCTGCCCGGACGAGCTGGCGGAGCAGGCGCCGCTGCCGATCTCGTCGGTGGCGGTGCCGTCCGCGCAGATCGGGGCACGGGCCGTGGAGCTGCTGATGGGCAAGCTCGACGGGCGGGAGGTGCCGGAGGCGACGATGCTGCCGCCGTGGCTGACCCGGCGGGCGACGACGGCGCCGCGCGCCGGCTGAGCGGCCGGCGGAGCCGGGCCTCTGTGTGACGGAACGGAGCAACTCATCGCGTAGTCGAAGCGATTCGACTGGATCAGAAGGAGTCGCGCACGTGAAACGAAGAACGGTTCTCGCCGCCCCGCTGGCGCTCCCGCTGGCCGGTTCCCTCACCACCGCACTCGCCGGCACCGCCGCGGCGGCCCCGAAGGGGCCGGCCACACCGGCCGCTTCGGCAGCCGCCGCCAAGGTCCGCGAACTGCTCTCCCAGCTCACCCTCGACGAGAAGATCTCCCTGCTCCACCAGTGGCAGCCCGCCATCCCCCGGCTCGGGATGAAGGCGTTCCGCACCGGCACCGAGGCCCTGCACGGCCTGGCCTGGCTCGGCCCCGCCACCGTCTTCCCGCAGGCGATCGGCCTCGCCGCCACCTGGGACCCCGGCCTGATCCGCGAGGTCGGCGCCGCCGTCGGCGACGAGGTGCGCGGCCTCCAGCACGACCGCCCCGCCGGCTGGGGCCTGAATGTCTGGGCGCCGGTCGTCAACCTGCTGCGCGACCCCCGCTGGGGCCGCAACGAGGAGGGCTACTCCGAGGATCCGTACCTGACCGGCGTCATCTCCACGGCCTACGCGGGCGGGCTGACCGGCGGCGACCCCGACAACCTCAAGACGGCACCCCTCGTCAAGCACTACCTGGCCAACAACAACGAGGTCCGCCGCGACCAGACCTCCTCGGACCTGCGCCCGCGGGTGCTCAAGGAGTACGAGGAGCCGGCCTACCGGGCGGCGATCTCCGCCGACGCGGCGTGCGGCGTCATGACCGCGTACAACCTCGTCAACGGCCGCCCCTGCACGGTCACCGACCTGAACGCCTCGGTACGCACCTGGACCGACCGGACCCTGCTCAACGTCACCGACGCCTGGGCCCCCAACAACCTCCCGGCCACCGGCTCGCAGAAGTACTTCGGCACCCTCGCCGAGGCCGACGCCGCCATCCTCAGGGCCGGCGTCGACAGCTTCACCACCGACGACACCGACGGCGGCCCGACCGCCGCCGCCGTCAGGGAGGCGCTGGCGCAGGGCCTGCTCACCGAGGCCGACGTCGACACCGCCGTACGGCACATCCTCGACATCCGCGCCCGCCTCGGCGACTTCGCCGCGGACGGCGGCCCGTACGGGCACCTCGACAGGTCCGTCGTCGACAGCCCCGCGCACCGCAAGCTCGCCCGCCGCACCGCCGCCGAGGCGGTCGTGCTGCTGAAGAACGACCGCGGCGCGCTGCCGCTCGACGCCCGCAAGCTGCGGAAGGTCGCGGTCGTCGGCCCGCTGGCCGACACCCTCTACACCGACTGGTACTCGGGCAGCCTGCCGTACGCGATCACGCCGCTGCGCGGCATCGCCGACCGGCTGGGCGCCGGCGCCGAGGTGACGACCAGCGAGGCCGTCGACCGGGTGGCGCTGCGGAACGCCGCCACCGGCCGCTACGTCACCGCGGGCCGCGGCGCCGGGGGCGCGGCGCTGGCGGAGGGCGCGACGGCGGCGGGCGAGACCGAGCAGTTCGACGTCTTCGGCTGGGGCGAGGGGATCGTCACGCTGCGGGCCGCCGCCAACGGCAAGGTCGTCGGCATGCGGGACCCGGACGGCGGGGGGTACCGGTTCTTCAACGACCAGGACCAGCCCAACGGCTGGTTCGTCTCGCAGTTGTTCCGGCCGGAGGAGCAGGACGACGGCACGGTGGTGCTGCGCTACGCGGGCTACGAGAACTGGCTCGGCGACGCCGTCTACCTCCGCGCCCGGGCAGGGGACGGCGAACTCGTCCTCGGCACCGCCGCCGACGCCTCCCGCTACACCCTCGAAACGCTTCGAGACGGCATCGACGAGGCCGTGGCGGCGGCCCGGGCCGCGGACACCGCGATCGTCGTCGTCGGCTCGATGCCCTTCATCAACGCCCGCGAGACCGACGACCGCGAGGACATGGGCCTGGCCGCCACCCAGTCGGCGCTGGTACGGGCCGTGCTCGCCGCCAATCCCCGGACCGTCGTCGTGGTCGAGAACAGCTACCCCACCACGCTGACCTGGGAGCAGGAGCACGTCCCGGCGCTGGTGTGGACGACCCACGCGGGCCAGGAGACCGGCCGCGCACTGGCCGACGTGCTGTTCGGCGACGTGAACCCGGCGGGCCGGCTCACCCAGACCTGGTACCGCTCGGCCGCCGACCTGCCGCCGATCCTGGAGTACGACAACATCAAGTACGGGCGCACGTACCAGTACTTCACCGGCGACGTGCTCTACCCCTTCGGCCACGGCCTGTCGTACACCACCTTCCGCTACGGCCGCCCGCGGCTGCTGCGCGACGCCGTCGCCGTGCCGGTCACCAACACCGGCCGGCGCGCGGGCGCGGAGGTCGTGCAGCTCTACACCCGGCAGCGCGACTCCCGGGTGCAGCAGCCGCTGAAGAAGCTCCAGGCGTTCGACAAGGTCAGCCTCCGGCCCGGCGAGACGCGCACGGTGACGCTGCCGCTGCCGCGCGCGGCGCTGGCGCACTGGGACGTGACCCGCGAGCGCTGGGTGGTGGAGCGCAGCACCTACGACGTGCTCGTCGGCGCCTCGTCCGGGGACATCCGCGTGCGGGCCGAACTGGCCATCGACGGCGAGACGGTGCCGCCGCGGGATCTGCGGCGGACGACGCGGGCGGAGAACTTCGACGACTACGCGGGCGTGCGGCTGGTCGACGAGTCGAAGCCGCGGGGCACGGCGGTCGGCGCGGAGTCGGCGGGCGCCTGGCTGCTGTTCGCGGACGCCGACCTGCGGCGCGGGGCGCGGCGGCTGGTGGCGCGGGTGGCGAAGGAGTCGCCGGGCGAGGCCACGCTGGAGGTGCGGCTGGACGCGCCGGACGGCCCGCCGGCGGGCCGGGCGGTGGTGCGCAGCACGGGGTCGCGGTACGCGTACGAGGAGGTCACGGCGGCGATGCGGGGCGCGGCCGGGCGCCGGGACGTGTATCTGGTGCCGGGTGAAGGGGTGCGTATCGCGGACTTCTCCCTGAGCTGAGCCCGGCGCTCCCCGGGCACGTCGCCGGGTCCGCGCGTACGCGGCCCGCGGGTTGGTGGTCCGCGGCGGGCGGGAGGACGGCCGCCCGCCGCGGACACCGGTCCGACGCCGCCGGCCCGAGGACACGGCAACCGGCGGCGTCGGGGCTCACCGGACTCAAGGGGCTCGCGGGGCTCCGGGGACGTGCCCGGAGGGCCCTCAGTCCCCGGAGACCGCGATGGACTGGAACTCGCGGAGCACCTTCTCCGGCGCCGAGTTCTGGCTGACGGCCTTGCCCAGGTCGTTGCCCATCACCCCGAGCAGCTCGGCCCAGACCGGCCGCGTGGTGGGGTCGAACCGGGCCCGCCCCGTCATCCCCACGTACCGCCCGACCCGCCGGTCGTCCTTGAGCACGTCGACCGCCGACTGCGTGGTGGGCAGCAGGCCCTCGGTCTTCAGGTACGGCACGTAGTTCTCCGGCCGGTAGAAGAAGCTGAGGAAGTCGCGGATCAGCTCGCGGTTGCCGGACTTCCTGAACGCCATCAGGTAGTCCTGGATCCCGTGCGCGACCGGCTCGGCGCCGTGGCTGACCGGGTGGACGGCGAGCCCGTAGTCGACGTCGCCCTTCTCGATCAGGTCCAGGAACGCCCGCGCGCCGAAGGCGCCGTAGACCATCGCGGCCTTGCCCTGCGCGAACAGCGGCCAGGTGCCGTCGGGGCGGTTGGTCTGGCCGGGGTTGGGCTGGGTGTAGCCGCGCTTGCTGAGGTCCTGGAGGAAGCCGAGCGTTTCGACGTTGCGGTCGCTGTCGATGGCCCACCTGCCGTTCGCGGTCCAGCCGCCGCCGTTGGCGCGGGCCCAGGTGCCGAACTCGTAGTGCCCGGACTCGATGCCGAGGGCCAGCCCGTACGGGACGTACTTCCCGGGCAGCGCCTTGATCCGGTCGACGGCGTCGAGGAACTGGTCGCGGGTCTCCGGCGGCCCGTCGAAGCCGGCTTCGCGCAGGATCGCCTTGTTGTAGTACATGCCGTTGACGGTGGCGAGGAACGGCAGCGCGTACTGCCGGCCGCGGAAGGAGGCGTTGTCGGCGAAGGCGGGCATGAAGTCGCCGTAGACCTCGGGGGTGAGGACGTCCTCCGCGGGGTGCAGCAGGTCGGCGTCGGCGTAGTCGGCGAAGAGGTTGAGGTTGGCTATGTCGGGCAACTGGCCCGTCTGGACCATCGTGTTGATCTGGGTCTGCAGGTTGCCCCAGTCGATGATCTGCAGCTTGACGCTCTTGCCGGGGTGCTTGTCCTCGAACTTCGCGACGAGCTTGCGCCAGTACGGCTGCGTGCCGTCGGTGTACTGCGCGATGACGACCTTGATGGCGTTCGGGTCGCCGGCCGCGATGGGGCGGCCGCAGGCCGCCGCCAGTGCGCCGAGCGCGGACGCGGAGGCGAGCGCGCCGCCGGCGCGCAGGACGGCCCTTCTGCCGGGCCTGCTGCCTGGCCTGCTGCCGGGACCTCTGCCGGGCACGGGGTGGCTCATTTGGTGCTGCCCTTCGTCAGGCCGCTGACCAGGTACCGCTCGATGAGCGCGAACAGGATCACCGCGGGCACGATCGCCATCAGGGAGGCGGCGAAGAGGTACTGGTAGTTCGTCTCGTACAGGCCCACGAACTGCTGCACGCCGACGGTGAGCGGCACCCGGTTCTCCGTGGGCTCGTTGAAGACGGTCAGCGAGATGACGAACTCGTTCCAGACCTGGATGAACGTGAAGATGGTGACGGTGATGAGCGCGGGGGCCGCGAGCGGCAGCGCCATCCGCACCATGATCCGGAAGCGGCCGAGCCCGTCGAGCATCGCCGCCTCGTCTATCTCCACGGGTATGGAGCTGAACTGGGTGTGCATGATCCAGATCGCGAAGGCGATGTTGAAGGCGCAGTTGACCGCGATGATGAACCAGTAGCTGTGGATCCCGCCGGTGAACACCGCCTCCCGGTACAGGCCGATGAGCAGCGCCACCGCGGGGAACATCTGGGAGACCAGCACCAGCCCGAGGAACGCGCCCCGGCCGCGGAACGTCGTCCGGGCCAGGATGAACGCGGCGGGCGCGGCGATCAGCAGCACCACGGCGGTGGAGACCAGCGCGACGATCAGGCTGACCTTGAAGTAGTCGGCCAGCGGGATCTTGTCCCACACGTCGGCGTAGTTGGACCAGGCCCACTCGTCGGGCAGGTAGTCGGCGGGCACCTGGAACAGCTCGGCGTCGGTCTTCAGCGAGCCGAGGAACATCGCGACGTACGGCGCGAGGAAGAACAGCGCGACGCAGAGCCCCGCGAGCGGCAGCCCGACGTGCCGCACCCGCCGCCACCCGGCGGCCAGCGGTCCGGTCACGGGGCGCACGCCGCGGGCGAGGGCGGCCGAGGCGAGCCGGGTGCGGCGGCCGAGGGCCTCGGCCGCCTCGCTGCCCCTGCGCTCCCTGCCGGGGGCGAGCGGGTCGCGGCCCTTGAGGAGTCTGATGAGGACGGCGATGAGGAGGCTGATCGCGATCACGTTGAGCACGCCGAGGGCGGCGGCCTCGCCGGTGTCGAGCCGGCCGGTGAAGGCGATCTTGTACATGAAGGTGACGGAGGTGTCGGCGTGGTTGCCGGCCGTCTTGCCCATGATCACCCAGATCAGGGCGAAGGCGTTGAAGACGTGCAGCATGTTGAGCACGAGCGCGACGGTCAGCGAGGGCCGCAGCATCGGCAGCGTCACCCGGCGCCAGGTGGTCCACGGCCCGGCGCCGTCGATCTTCGCGGCCTCCATCACCTCGCCGGGGATGGTCTGCAGCCCGGAGAGCAGGACGTACGCCGTGAAGGGGATCGACGTGACGACCCCGACCGCCATCAGCGAGTAGAAGGCGATGTCCGGGTCCTTGTACCAGTCGACCGGCGAGTCGAGGATCTTCAGATCCATCAGCAGCCGGTTGAGCAGGCCGTTCCCGCCCTCGTAGATGAAGCGCCAGACGGTCGCGGTCATCACCAGGGACGTCGCCCACGGCACGATCAGCGCGAGCCGCACGAAGCGGCGGCCGAAGAAGTCCTTGGCGAGGAACTGGGCGAGGGCGAGGGAGGCGAGGACCGTGAGGCCGACGACGACCACGACCCATAGGAGGGTGTTGCCGACGACGCCGGGGAGTTCGTCCTCGGCGAAGAGGCTGCGGTAGTTGTCCAGACCGGCGAAGCCGTCGGTCAGGCCGATGCGGTTGATCTCGACGAAGGACATCCCGACCATGTAGACCGCCGGGAAGACGATCACGGCCGCGATGAGCAGGGTGCTGGGCGCCAGCCAGCGGACGGGGACCGTCCGCCGCCACAGGGCGCGAAGCGGGCTCACCCGGGGCGGCGCGGTGCCGCCCCGGGGGCCGGGGGGTGTCGGCGGGGCGCCGCCTTCGTTCCGTACGGGATCGGCGGTCGCCTCGGTGCGGGGCGTCGTCGTCAACGGGCACCTCCTGCTGTATCAGGTCTCGGGGCGCCCTGATCGCCCGGATCGCGCCGCTGGGCCCGCACGCCCGGGTGGCGCTGATCGCCCGGGTGGCCTGGGGACTCTGCTGTCTTCCCGTCGCCGGCGGCGAGGTCGTGCAGCGGGACGATCTGCCCGGCGGCACCGCCGAACAGTTCGCCGTCCAGATACGCCACGGCCCGCCCGATCGCGCCGACCGCGACGCACTCCTCGTCGAGCGCGGACGCGCGCAGCTCCGGCACCCGCAGGCACACGTCCTCCAGCCGCCGCCGCAGCCGCGGCAGCAGCACGTCGGCGGCGCGCGAGAAGGCGCCGCCCAGGACGACGAGTTCGGGGTCGAGGGTCATGACCATCGCCGCGGTGCCCAGCGCCAGGTCGTCGCAGTAGCGCTCGACGGCCGCCACGGCGACGGGGTCGCCGCCGCGGGCGGCGGCGAAGGTGTGCCGCGCGGCGTCGCTCTTGGGCACGCCCGGGGGGACGGCGGGGCAGTCGTGGAGGTACGAGGCGGCGGTGACCCAGTGCGTCACGGGGTGCATGCCGACCTCGCCGGCGACGCCGCCGAAGCCGCGGTGCACCTGCCCCCCGACGACCAGCGCGGCGCCGGTGCGCCGGCCGGCGTGCAGGAAGACGGTGTCGTCGACGCCCTTGGCCACGCCCCACTGGCGCTCGGCGAGGGCGGCGAGGCGGGAGTCGTTGTCGATCTGCACGGCGCAGGGGAAGAGCGCGCCGATCCGGGCGGCCAGGTCGACGCCGGTCCAGTTGGCGACGCCGGCGCAGAACTGCACGGTGCCGGCGCGGTCCACGACGCCGGTGGTGCCGGCGCCGACGGCCCACAACTCCTCGCGCCGCAGCCCGACGGCGGTCAGGCAGTCGGCGACGGCCAGGTCGGCGGCGGCGATGCGGTCGTCGACGGGGGTGGCGGGGCTGACGGTGCGGTGGGTCTGGGCGTGGACGGTGCCGTCGAGGTCGGCGATGGCGGCGCGCACGCTGTGGACACCGATGTCGATGCCGGCGACGTGCCCGGCGTCGGCCCGGAACCGGTACCGCCGCGCGGGCCGCCCGACGGTGCCCTGCGCGGGCCCGAGTTCCTGGACCCAGCCCAGCTCCACGAGCTGGCCGACGACGTCCTTGGTGGACGGCCGGGACAGTCCTGTCCGCTCGGCGACCGCGGTGAGGGTGAGCGGCTCGGCGCCGCGCAGCACGTCCACGACGGCGAGCGAGTTCAGATGCCGCAGCCGGGACAGGTCCCCGCCCAGCTCCGCTGCCGATGCCATAGCCACGCCCTCCCGAGCCCACCGCCTGCCGTGAAGGACGCACGGCGGAGTAACGATGGACTCCTTTACATATTTACGATGGAGCCCTTTATATGGAGTGGAGAACGCCAGCGTCAACCCGTCGAACGGAGACCGACCTTGATCATCCCCACGCCGTCGCGCAGCTCCCCCCGCCACGGTTCGTACGCCCTGGGCCCGGAAACCCCGCTGCACGTCGCCGATCCCGCGCTCGCCCCGGTCGCCCGCGTCCTGCGCGAACAGCTCCTGCCCGGCACGGGCTGCACGCTGCCGCCGGGACGGGGCGGGATCGAGCTGGCCCTGTCCGGGGACCTGGCCGCGGACCCGGGTGCGGGGCCGGAGTCGTACCGCCTGACGATCGGCCCCGACGGCATCCGCATCACCGCGGGCGGCCCGGCCGGTGCCTTCTACGGCGTGCAGACGCTGCGCCAGCTCCTGCCGCCGCACACCCTGCGCCACAGCGCGCTCGACGAGGGCCCGTGGGTCCTGGCAGGCGTCGAGATCGAGGACCGGCCGCGGTTCGCGTGGCGGGGCGTGCTGCTGGACGTGGCCAGGCACTTCTTCACCAAGCGGGACGTGCTGCGCGTGCTCGACCAGATGGCGCTGCACAAGCTGAACGTGCTCCACTTCCACCTCACCGACGACCAGGGCTGGCGCCTGGAGGTGAAGCGCTACCCGCGGCTGACGGAGATCGGCTCCTGGCGCACGGAGTCGAAGCCGGGCTGGAACGAGACGGGCGACGGCCGGCCGCACGGCGGCTACTACACGCAGGACGACATCCGCGAGATCGTCGCGTACGCGGCGGCCAGGCACATCCTGGTGGTGCCGGAGGTCGACGTGCCGGGCCACACGCAGGCCGCCATCACGGCGTACCCCGAACTGGGCAACACCGGGGCGCAGTTGGCGGTGGAGACCGGCTGGGGCGTGAAGTCGAACATCCTCGACGTCTCCGACGGGACGCTGGACTTCGTACGGAACGTCTTCGACGAGGTGATCGAGCTGTTCCCCAGCCCGATCATCTGCGTCGGCGGCGACGAGTGCCCGAAGGACCAGTGGAAGGCGAGCCCGGCGGCGCAGACGCGGATGGCGGAGCTGGGGCTGCGCAACGAGGACGAGCTGCAGAGCTGGTTCATCCGGCAGGTCTCGGACCATCTGGAGGCGCGGGGACGGCAGTTGCTGGGCTGGGACGAGATCCTGGAGGGCGGCCTGCCGCCGGCCGCGACGATCGTGTCGTGGCGCGACAACCACGGCGCGGTGCGGGCGGCCCGCGAGGGCCACCAGGTCGTCACGAGCCCGGCCCGCCAGGTCTACCTCGACTACCGCGCGTCGGACTCGGCGGACGAACCGGTCCCGGTGGGCACGGTCCTGCCGGTCGAGGAGGTCTACGCCTTCGAACCGGTCCCGGCGGAACTCCGCGGCACCCCGGCGGCGGACCTCGTCATCGGCGCGCAGTGCGGCCTGTGGACGGAGGCGATCGACAACGCCCGGGCCCTGGACTACCAGGCGTTCCCGCGGATGAGCGCCTTCGCGGAGACGGTGTGGTGCGACGCGACGCGTGACGGCGCGGCCTTCGCGGACCGGCTGGCGCACCACCTGGACCGGCTGGAGGCCCTGGGGGTGGAGTACCGGAGGCCGGAGGGCCCGAGGCCGTGGGAGCGGCGGCCCGGGGTGCGGGGGAGGCCGGTGACGCTGGAGGAGTACCTGGCGGAGGTGGAGGCGGACACGAGGAACATCAGGTAGGGGGTGGCGCGGGGCCGGGGGCGGCCGGGTTGGTCGGCCCCCGCCCCGACTCCGGCGACCGCAGGAAGTCACTGGTCGGGTTCGAGGGCGGGTGGCCCGCGCCGGACGCCGCGGCTGAGCGCCGCGCTTCCGGACCACCCCGCTTGTGCGGCCCGCGCTGGGGTCTGCGAGATGGCGGCGTCTCGGGTTCCGTCATCGCAGCCGGTCATAGCTGTCGGCGTGGGCAGCGACACCGCGCGCGGCCTGGGAGTTCGGGAGGACCAGGCTTTCGGCGTCGGCCGGGATCGCACCCGCGCGGCCGTCCTCCGGTTCGCCGGTCCAGAGTCGTAGCGCCTCCCACGGGGAGAAGCCCGCCTCGCCGTTGTGCTCCGGAAAAGCACTGCCGGAATCGGGCGGTCTTCGCCGACCGCCATTGCCGACAGCGCGCCCGCCCCTCATCCCGTACCCCTCATCGCCTCCTCCACCGCCCCCGCGAACGCCCGTACCGCCGCGCCTGCCCCGCCCTCCCGCCACACCAGGCCCAGCGCCGACTCCCGCAGGCCACGCACCCGTACGTACGCCACATCCCCCCGCGGGTGGTGCTCCGCCGTCGGGCGGCACAGCAGCATCACCCCCCGGTCCGCCGCCACCAGCGACAGGCCCTCCTGCAGCGTCCCCACCTCCGGGCCCCGCGGCACCGGCGTGCCCGACGGGGTGTGCGCCGGGGACTGGGCCTCGCGCCAGTACGGCGGGGCCGGGGCCGTCACGCCGATCAGCGGGGTCCCGGCCAGGTCCTCCGCGTCCACCTCCGGCAGTCCCGCGAAGGCGTGCCGCCGCGAGACCGCCGCGTACTGGGGCTGCACCGAGAAGACCGGCCCCAGCGCCAGCCCCGGTTCCGCCACCGGCAGCAGCACCACCGCCGCGTCCACCTCGTCGCGGTGCAGCGCCCCGAAGGGGTCCGACAGCGGGAGTTCGGTGAGCCGCGTGGCGCACCCCGGGTGCCGGTCCTCGAACTCCCCCACCGCGTCCATGAATCCGTACCCCACCACCCCCTGGAACCCGATCCGCAGCGGCCCGCCCACCCCCAGCGCCGCCGCCCTCGCGTCGTCGACGGCCGCCCGCAGCGCCGCGTACGCCGGGCGGAGCGCGGCGAGGAAGTCCTCGCCCGCCGCGGTGAGCCGGACCCGGCGGCTCGTGCGGTCCACGAGGCGGGCGCCGACGCGGTGCTCCAGCGCGCGCACGAGCTGGCTGACCCGGCTCTGCGATACGTACAGCCGTTCGCCGGTACGTCCGAAGTGCAGCTCCTCGGCCAGGACCAGGAAGCACTCCAGCTCGCGGATCTCCACCCCGCCCACGGCCGCCGGGTTCCCGTCCCCCGCCCCCTGACCTGCGCTGACCATCCGCCGCCGCCCTTCCGCCCGGCGCCGTCGCACGCCGTCTTTCCATAAGCCCACCTCATGGAAGCATGAGCACTTCGCGCTTGTTCCCGTCCCTCCGGCCGGGCTTGGCTGAGGCCATGGCAAAAGTCGACGAGCTGTCCGCAGCCCCGCCCGCAGCAGCCGCCGCCGCGGGCGGCTGGCCCGCCGTGGCGACCGTGGCCGCCGGGACCTTCACCGTGGTCACCTCCGAGATGCTGCCGGTCGGTCTGCTCACCCCCGTCAGTGGTTCGCTGGACGTCAGCGAAGGCACGGCCGGTCTCACCCTCACCGTCACCGGCCTGGTCGCCGCCCTCTCCGCCCCGCTCGTCACCGCCGCGGTCGGCCGGCTCGACCGGCGGTTGGTCCTCTGCTCCCTGATGGTGCTCCTGGCCGCGGCCAACGTGCTCGCCGCCTGGTCGCCGGGCTTCGCCGTCATGATCGCCGCCCGGGTCCTCGTCGGCGTCGGGCTCGGCGGCGTCTGGTCGCTCGCCGGCGGGCTCGGGGTGCGGCTGGTGCCGGCCGCGGCCGTCGGCGCGGCGACCTCCCTGATCTTCAGCGGCGTCGCCGTCGCCTCGGTCGTGGGCGTGCCGGCGGGCGCGTACCTCGGTGAACTCGTCGGCTGGCGCGCCGCGTTCCTCGCCGTCGGCGGCCTCGCGCTGGTCGTGAGCGCCGCGATGGCCGTGCTGCTGCCGCCGCTGCCCGCCGCGGAGGCGGTCGCCCTGGGCGGGGTGGTGCGGCTGGTCCGCGACAGCCGGGTGGCCACCGGGCTCGCGGTGGTGGCGCTGCTGGTGACGGGGCACTTCGCCGCGTACACCTATGTACGGCCCCTCCTGGAGGACGTCTCGGGCGTCGGGGCGCCGATGATCGGGACCCTCCTGCTCGCGTACGGAATCGCCGGTATCGCCGGCAACTTCGCGGCCGGCGCCCGGGTGGGCCGGCGGCTGCGCGGCACGGTGCTGGTGATCGGCGCCGTCCTGACCGCCTCGCTGCTGCTCGTGCCGCTGCTCGGGCTGTCGGTGGCGGGGGCCGCGGTGCTGCTGGTCGTGTGGGGGCTGGCGTACGGCGGGGTGTCGGTGAGTACGCAGACATGGCTGAGCCTGGCCGCGCCGCGGGCCCGGGAGGGTGCGACGTCGCTGTTCGTGGCGGTGTTCAACGGGGCCATCGCCCTTGGGGCGTTCACGGGCGGCCGGATGGTGGACGGGTTCGGTACCCGGTCGGTGCTGTGGCTCGGCGGCGCGCTGGCGCTGGGCGCGGTCGCGGTGACGCTGCTCGGCCGGGTGCCGCGGACCTCCGCCGTCCCGTAGCACCGGACTGGACTCTCCGCCCGTGTCAGGGCGTTGCCTGGCCCCATGACCGACTACACGGGCTCAGGCCCCTACTGCTACGCCAGCTCCCTCGCCATGTCCGTCCCCGGCCCGGCCCTCTCCCCCGCTCTCGTGGAGACGCTCACCGGCTCCCCCTTCGGCGTCCAGCTCCTCGGCGGCACCGTCCCGCTCTTCGACCCGTACGGCTGGGACCCCGAGATCGGCCTCGACGACGCCGTCGCCCTGCTGGGCCTGCGCTGCGACCGCACCTCCGGCGGGTCCGCCGAGGACGCGATGGCGCGGCTGCGGACGGCCTGCGCACGCGGTCCCGTGCTGGTCGGCCCCGTCGACATGGGCCTGCTGCTGTACCACCCCGGCACCCCCTGGGGCCCCGCGACCGGCGGCAGCGACCACTACGTGGTCGCGCTGGCCGTCGACGACGACACGGTCCTCCTGCACGACCCGCACGGCCACCCGTACGCGACCCTCCCGGCCGGTGAGTTCCTGGCGTCCTGGCGGGCGGAGGCGGTGGAGTTCACGGCGGAGCCGTACGTGATGCGCGCCGGCTTCGAGCGGATCCGTACGGTCACGGCACAGGACGCGGTACGGGCCGCGCTCCCCGGCGCCGTCGCGTGGCTCGCGGGGCGCACGGACCTGCCGGTGCCGCCGGGGACGGTGGGCGGGGCGGAGGCGCTGGAGACGCTGGCGGCGCGGGCCGGGGCGGGGCTCGACGCGGGGGTGCGGGAGCTGCTGGAGGCGTTCGCGGTACGGGTCGGGGCGCGCCGGCTCGCCGACGCGTCGGCGTGCGTGCGGCGGGCGGGCCTCGACGGGGCGGCGGGCGTGCTTGAGGAGCAGGCACGGCTGGTGGGCGCGGTGCAGTATCCGCTGGTGCGGGGCGACGGACCGGCGCTGGCGAAGGTGCTGCGCCGGCTGGCGCCGACGTACGGGAAGCTGCGGGAGGTGCTGGAGGCGGGCTGACGAACCGCGGGGCGGCGGCACGCGCGGGTCAGGCCGGAGCCCGCGCCCCGCCGTGGTCCGGCCCGCGGTCGTCCGGCCCCTCGCCATCCGGCCCGCCTTCGTCCGCCCCGCCTTCGTCCGCCCCGCGGTCGTCCGGCCCGCGGTCGTCCGGCCCGCCGCCGTCCGCCCCCTCGCCGTCCGGCCCGCGGCCCGCCCCCTCGCCCGCCTCCGCGGCGGACCGCGTCCCCCGCGTCGCCAGCCACACCCCCGTCCCCAGCGCCGCCACCCCCACCGTCGCCGCCCCGGAACCCGCCAGCACCGCCCGCGCCCCGAACGCCGCGACCAGCGGCCCGCCGAGCGCCGCACCGACCGGCGTCGACGTGAGCAGCACCGCGCCCCGCGCCGCGAGCACCGTGGTCAGCCGGCCCCGCGGCGTGCGGTTCTGGAAGAGGGTGAACGACAGCGCCGGGTACGGGCCGTACACCGCGCCGCCCAGCGCGAAGCAGGCCAAGGCCGCGGCGGTCCCGGCCCCGAGCCCGTACGGCAGCAGCAGGGTCGCGCCCCAGCCGGCCACGATGCCGAGCGTCACCGGCCACAGCGGCAGCCGCCGCAGCGCGCCGACCGTCAGCCCGCCGGCCACCGCGCCGATGCCGAAGGCGGTCCAGAACAGGCCGAGGAGCCCGGCGTCGCCGTCGAGCGCACCGGTGACGTAGAGCGGGAGGGCGACCTCGACGGGGCCGTAGAGGGCGAAGAACAGCCAGGTGAGGACGAGAATCGCGAGCAGTTCGCGCTGTGTGGCGAGGAGCCGCAGCCCGCGCCCGGCGGCCCGGGCGGCCGCCGGGTCCCGGCGCTCCTCGCCGCCGGGACCGAGCCGCGCGGTCTGCACGGCGAGGACCGCGTACGTCAGCGCGTCCAGGCCGATGATCCACGCCGGGCTGACGGCCGTGGCGAGGAACCCGGCCGCCGCGGGTCCCGCGACGATGCTCGTGGACATGCTGGCGCCGAGCAGGGCGTTGGCGGCCAGCCGGTGCCGCTCCGGCAGCAGCTCGCCGACGAGCGTGAACTTCCCCGCGCTCCCCCAGGCGGTCAGCACCGACGAGCAGCCGAGCAGCAGGACGTACGTCACCGGGTCCAGGACGCCGAGGCCCCAGGCGAGCGGCACGCAGCCCAGCAGGGTGCCGCGCAGCGCGCAGTTGGCCATGAGCAGCCGGCGCGCGGGCAGCTTCCGCAGCCACCGCCCGAGCAGCAGCACGCCCGCCGCCCCCGGCAGCGCGTACGCGGCGAGCGCGGCCCCGACGAGCAGGCCCTCGCGGCCGTCCGGGGCGATCTGGATGGCCAGCCACGCCACCGCGACCATGCTCATGCCGCCGCCGAAGTCCGAGGCCACGAAGGCGGGCAGCAGCCGGCGCAGCCGGGGGTGCGCGAGTACGGGGCGGTAGGCGCGCGGCACGAGGGGGCGGGTCACGCCGCCAGCGTGGTGCTTGAACCGAGGTCGAGGTCAAGTGCCGACGACAGGGCTCCACTCGCGGACGCCGACGACCCGGACGCCGGGGGTGCGGTAGTAGGGGTCGCCGGCCATGAGCGCGTCGAGCCGGTCGCGGGTCGCGTCGAAGACGAGCAGGGCCCCGGAGTCGTCGGCCCAGGGCCCGGCGGCGAACAGGACCTCGTCGCGGTGCAGTCGGGCGAGGCGCTCGCGGTGGGCGGGCCGGGCGGCGAGGCGGTCGGGGGTGGGGCTGAAGGACAGTTCGAGTACGAGCATGGGGGCGACGGTACGGTCGGGGGCGTGAGGGGATCTGTATCACCCGATACACCGGCGCCGGACGCGGAACCCGGTCCGGGAGCCGCGCTCCGGGGCGTACCGCTGCTCCGCGGCCTCCCCCCGGACCGCCTCCGCGGCCTGTGGCGCGCCTCCGTCCCGCGGCGGTACGCCGCCGGGGGCGTCCTGCGCGCCGCCGGAGACCCCGCCGGGCATCTGCTCCTGCTTCTCGACGGCAGCGTCGCCGCCACCGTCGTGTCCGCGGGCGGCCGGGTGGTACGGGTCGGGGCGTGGGCGGGGCCGTGCGCGCTGGACAAGGTCGCGGTGATCGACGACCGCGGGCACACCGCGACGTACACCGCCCTCACGCCCTGCACCGTGCGCAGCCTGCCCCGCGCGGACTTCCTCGCCCTCGTCGACGGTGCCGCCGCCGTCCGCGCCCATGTCCTGCGCACCCTCGCCGGCCAGGCCCGCGACCAGCAGGCCCGCTTCACCGCGGCGGCGACCCTCCCCGCGTCCGCCCGGCTCGCGGCCTGGCTGCTCGCCGAAGCCGCCCGCCGCCGCTCCCGTCGCGTCCCCCTGCCCGGCGGCCAGCAGGCACTGGCCGACCTACTCGGGGTCACCCGCGTCACCCTCAACCGCGCGCTGTCCGGGCTCCGCCGCGACGGCGTGCTGACGTACGCGCACGGCGAAATCGAGATCACCGCCCCCGAGATCCTGGCGCTCCGCGCCACGCCCGGCACCGGCTGACATACCGCCGCGGAGCGCACCGGACCCGGCAGGACCCCGCCCTGCACCCCCGCCACGGAGCGGCCCCCCGGGCCCGTACGCGATCGGTCCCCGCCCGCCGGCGGCCGTCCCCGCCCCCGATCGGGTCGCGCGGTCGCGTCGCCTCCCCTATCGTGGCCTATCCTCGATAATCAGAACATAAGGAACAAACCTACCGAAGGACGCCACCACCATGCGACTCCCGCTCCGCGGCGGCCACCGCCGCGATGTCGGAGGCGCCGAGGACCCCGCCGCACCCGGCGCCTCCCCGATCCCGCGCGTCCTGTTCCCCCTGCTGATCATCGCCGTCACCATCGTCATCGACCTCTCGACGCCCCGCACCACGCAGGTAGCCCCGCTGCTGGTCGCCGCCCCCGTGGTGGCCGCGGCGACCCTCTCCGTCCGGACCACCGCCGCGATCTCGTCCCTCGTCGTGGCCCTGACGGTGGCGATGAACGTGTACCACGGCGTCTGGGGCCACCTCAGCTCCGACATGACCTTCGCGTCCGCCTGCGCGGTGGGCATCGCCAGCATCGTCGGCGCCGCCATCAGGACGAAGCGCGAGGCCGAGCTGCGGCAGGTCAGGTCGGTGGCCGGAGCCGCGCAGCGGGCGCTGCTGCGCCCGCTGCCGCCGCGGATCGACCGGCTCGCCCTGCACAGCGTCTATCTCGCCGCCGAGGCGGAGGCCCAGATCGGCGGGGATCTGTACGAGGCGCTGCCGACCCCGTACGGCGCCCGGATCTTCATCGGCGACGTACGCGGCAAGGGGCTGCCGGCCGTCGGCGTCTCCGCCGTGCTGACCGGGTGTTTCCGCGAGGCCGCGTACCGGGAGCCGACGATCGGCGAGGTCGCCGGGCGGCTGGAGGAGACCGCGCTGCGGGAGATCACCCGGGACGATCCGTCGGAGGTGTACAGCGAACGCTTCACCACCGCCCTGCTGGTGGAGATCCCGCCGGACGAGCCCGTCGCCCGCATCGTGCACCTGGGCCACCCCGAGCCGCTGCTCATCGACGGCGGCACCGTCACCAGCCACATGCCCGACCGGCCGGGCGTCCCGATCGGGCTCGGCAGCCTGGTCGGCACGCTGCCGGTGCCGCAGACCATCGCCTTCCGCCCCGGCGCCCGGCTGCTGCTGTACACGGACGGGTTCATCGAGGCCCGCGACGAGGACGGCGTCTACTTCCCCCTCGCCGCCAGCGCCGCCCGCCACGCCGACGGCACGCTGGTCGACCTCGTCGCCGCCCTGCGCGCGGACCTGCTGCGGCACGCCGGCCGGCAGTTGGCCGACGACGCGGCGCTGCTGGTCATCGAACGTCTCCCGAACACCCCGCCACCGCTCTGACCGGGCGGGTCGCCGGGCCGTCCGAAAGCGATCGGTCCGCGCCCATGCGCCATTGCCCGGGGCGCGGACTTGCTTGCATATTGAATGCACCGCAGACCGACGGTCCACCTCCCACATGCCCGCGGAGACCTCGATGTCCGGCGACGAGTCCGTCATGCCCGCGCTCGCCGCGGCCTTCGACGACCGGGACGCCGGGAAGGCCATCGCCGCGCTCGGCGAGCTGCTCGGTACACCGGACACCGGCCGGCCCCCGGCGCTCTGGCACCCGCTGGGCTTCTTCCGCCTCGAACTGGCCGGGGACGAGTCCCGCCGGCGGTACGCACTGCACTGCTGGCCCCGCGCCGAACGGCATCCGGCGGCACCGGCGCTGACCGTGCACCGGCACGCGTACGCGCTCGAAAGCCTGGTAGTCGACGGGGAGTTACGCAACAGGCGGTTCGGCACCGCACCGGGAGGGCTGCGCGGACCGCTGTACCGGGCGGAGGGAGGGGGACGGCTGGCCGTGCTCAAACGCACGGAGGAGGTCGCGGAGTTGGAGGTCGTGGAGGAGGGGCTGATGGGACCCGGCCGCTTCTCCGCGGTGTCCGCGGCGGACTTCCACGAGAGCCGGGTGGCGGGCGGGGAGTTCTGCGTCACGCTGACGAGGACGTCACCGAAGGTACGCCCCGTCGCCCACGCCCTGGGCGCGTTCACGTCCCCACCGGTGCTCCTGTACCGCCGCACGCCGGTGGCCCA
This sequence comes from Streptomyces sp. NPDC004134, assembly GCF_042874195.1. Taxonomy (NCBI): domain Bacteria; kingdom Bacillati; phylum Actinomycetota; class Actinomycetes; order Kitasatosporales; family Streptomycetaceae; genus Streptomyces; species Streptomyces sp. NPDC004134. Next base: position 55,820 of record NZ_JBIAMS010000031.1, read on the forward strand.
GACCCTGCTGACCCACCTGACGGACCACATCAGAAGACAATGACGGCGAGGGGGGTGCGGGGGGCGGAGCCCCCGCCACGCGCGGCGAAGCCGTGCAGAAACGACGAAGGCGACGCAGCCCGCGCTTTCCGCGGGCACACGTCACCGGCCACCACGTGAAAGGGGGGGCGGGGGGCGGAGCCCCCCGCCTCGCGCGGCGAAGCCGTCAGAAACGACGAAGGCGACGCGGCCCGCGCTTTCCGCGCAGGCACACCTCACCGGCCACCACCTGAAAGGGGGGTGCGGGGGCGAAGCCCCCGCCACGCGCGGCGAAGCCGTGCAGAAACGACGAAGGCGACGCGGCCCGCGCTTTCCGCGGGCACACGTCGCCTATCGCATTCGTGGAGATGGCGGGAATCGAACCCGCGTCCAACGGTGCAGGGACAGGACTTCTCCGAGCGCAGTCCGCTACGTTTTTCTCGGCCCCGGAGATCACGCGGACAAGTCTCCGACGGGCTCAGTCACTGTGGTTTGTCCTGCTACACCCCGTGACCGGGTCTAGCAGTGGAGTCCCCTAGCTGATGCCAGGATCCGGGTCGGGAACAGCCCCGGGCTGACACTTCGCAAGTCGCTACTTAGGCAGCGAGGGCGAAGGAATCGCGCTTGGTGTTGGCGATTATTTGTTTCGGCCTGTGGTTAACGAGATCATGGCCGCTTCCTCGGCTCGCTTCTCCTGCTCCGACAGCCGCTGTCGAAACCGATCATCCCCATGTGGTGTTTTCAAGGTGCGCAGCCCGCCAGGAGCCGCTGCGGACAGCCTACTGGAAGAACGCCGCGGCGTGCCACCGTATTCCACCCCGCGCGGCCCCGTCCGCGCAGGTCAGCCGCGGAACTTGCGGCGGGCCGCGGAGATCGCCTTCTGCGCCTCGCGGTTGTCCTGCTTCTCCCGCAGCGTCTGCCGCTTGTCGTACTCCCGCTTGCCGCGCGCCAGCGCGATCTCGACCTTGGCCCGGCCGTCCTTGAAGTACAGCGCCAGCGGCACGATCGTCAGCCCGGTCTCCTGCGTCTTGCCGATCAGCTTGTCGATCTCGGCCCGGTGCAGCAGCAGCTTGCGCTTGCGGCGCGCGGTGTGGTTCGTCCACGTACCCTGCGAGTACTCCGGGATGTGCACGTTGTGCAGCCAGATCTCGCCGCCGTCGAGGTGCGCGAAGCCGTCGGCGAGCGAGGCCCGCCCCTGGCGGAGCGACTTGACCTCGGTCCCGGTCAGCACGAGCCCCGCCTCGTACGTGTCGAGGATGAGGTAGTCGTGCCGCGCCTTCTTGTTCTGCGCGATCAGCTTGCGACCCGTGTCTTTACCCATAGCCGGGCCATTGTCGCCTAGACGCCGCTCCCGAGGCCACTCAAAACCGTCCGGGCCTCCTCCTCGGCGCTCCGGCCGCCGGTGAAGGACAGGTCCAGGTCCGGGGTGACGCCGACGCCCTCCAGGCTGCGCCCGGCCGGGGTGCGGTACTCGCCGACCGTCAGCTCGGCGACCGAGCCGTCCGGCAGCGCCCTGGGCATCTGCACCGAGCCCTTGCCGAAGGTGCGGCCGCCGACGACGACGGCGCGGCCGCGGTCCTGGAGCGCCCCGGCCAGCAGCTCGGCGCTGCTCATCGTGCCGCCGTCGACGAGGACGACCATCGGCGTCCGGGTGTTCCCGCCGGGCTCCGCGTACAGCACCTGCTGGTGGCCCTCCAGGTCGTACGTCGCCACCACCCCGTCGTCGAGGAAGCCCGACGCCGCCTCGACGGCCTCCACGACCAGGCCGCCGGAGTTGCCCCGCAGGTCGAGGATGAGGCCGTCGCTGCCGCGGGCCCGCTCCGCCGCCCTGCGCACCTCGGCGCCGGTGCCGCGGGTGAAGCTCTCCACCCGGATCACGGGGGTCGCGGCGCCCTCGCCCGCGGGCTTGTCCTGCCGTACGGTCACGGGCTCGGTCGTCAGCTCCACCCGGCGCACGGGCCGCACCCAGCGCCGTTCGCCGCGCTGCAGCGCAAGCACCACCGTGCTTCCGCGCGCCCCCTCACCCAGCTCGTCGCCGCGCAGCAGGGCGACGACCTCGGTGACCGGGCGGCCCGCGACCGGGGTGCCGTCGACGGCGCGCAGCGTGTCGCCGGCGCGGATGCCGGCCTCGGCGGCCGGGCTGTCCTCGCCGACCTGGGCGATCTCCATCCGGCCGGCCTCGTCGGTCTTGATCCACAGCCCGACGCCGACGTACTTGCCGGCCAGCATCTGCTGTACCGACTCGTACTCGCGCGCGCTGTACGCCGTCGACCAGCGGTCTCCACTGCGGCTGACCAGCTCGCCGGCCGAGTCGGCGGTGCCGCCCTCGCCGGCCCGCGGCTCGTAGACCTGCTCGTCCGCGACGTGTCCCGTCAGCACCTTGGGCGGGCGCTCGGCCTCGCCGGGCCAGGACCCGGTGGCGGCGCCGGTGGCCAGCACGCTGACGAAGACCAACGTCAGAGAGGCCCCGCGGCGGAATGCGCTGCGGGGCCTGTCGCCATCAGTCGGGCCCGACATGCCGCTGAGTGTAGGACAGCGGCGGGTGCGGCAGGGGGAGTTGACCCCGTCACGGCACGCACGTGGCCTACGCCACACCCGCCCTGATTGTCAGACCTTGAGGTACTTGCGCAGTGCGAAGAACGCCGCGATACCCGGCATGAGCAGCCCGATCGCCACGACGAGCGGCAGCACCCGGATCACTTCGTCCCAGCCGATGAAGTTGATCAACAGGATCTTGTCGGCGAGCCAGTTGTCGATCAGGAAGTGCTTGCCGCCGACCAGCAGCACGGCCGCGAAGCTCGCGCCGATCAGCCCGGCGACGGCGGCCTCGACGATGAACGGCAACTGGATGTAGACGCTGGACGCGCCCACCAGCCGCATGATCCCGGTCTCCCGCCGCCGGCTGAACGCCGACACCCGTACCGTGTTGACGATCAGCATGATCGCCACGACGAGCATCAGCGCCATCACGCCGATGGCGGCGTACGTCATGCCGTTGAGCAGGTTGAACAGGCTCTCCAGCACATTGCGCTGGTCCTGCACCTCCTGCACGCCGGGTCTGTCCGCGAAGGCGCTGGTGATGACCTCGTACCGCTCGGGGTCCGTCAGCTTGACGCGGAAGGACTCCTGCATCTGGTCCGGCGTGAGGGAGGAGGCCAGCGGGGAGTCGCCGAACTGCTCCTTGTAGTGCTTGTACGCCTCTTCGCTGGACTCGTAGTGCACGCTCTCGACGACGTCGAGGGCCTTGAGGTCGTCCTGGATCTCCTTCTTCTGCTCCGCCGTGACCGCGCCCCTCTCGCAGTTGGGCGAGGTCTCGGCGTCCACTTCGTTGCAGAAGAAGATGGAGACGTTGACCTTGTCGTACCAGTAGCCCTTCATGGTGTCGACCTGCTTGCCCATGAGCCAGGAGGCTCCGAACAGGGCCAGTGACAGGGCCACGGAGACGATCACCGCGAAGGTCATCGTCAGATTGCGGCGGAGACCGACACCGATCTCCGAGAAGACGAACTGGGCGCGCATGCCCGTCCTTTCAGCTCCGGGGGCAGCAGCTCAGTGCTGGTATCCGTAGACACCGCGCGACTGGTCGCGGACCAGCCGCCCCAACTCGAGTTCGATGACGCGCCGGCGCATCTGGTCGACGATCTGCTGATCATGCGTGGCCATGATCACTGTGGTACCGGTCCTGTTGATGCGGTCGAGCAGCTTCATGATGCCGACCGAGGTCTGCGGGTCGAGGTTGCCCGTCGGCTCGTCCGCGATGAGGAGCATCGGCCGGTTGACGAACGCCCGCGCGACCGCGACGCGCTGCTGCTCACCGCCGGACAGCTCACCGGGCATCCGGTCGCCCTTGCCGGACAGCCCCACGAGGTCGAGCACCTCGGGGACGGTCTTGCGGATCTGCCCGCGGGGCTTGCCGATCACTTCGAGGGCGAACGCGACGTTCTCCGCGACGGTCTTGTTCGGCAGCAGCCGGAAGTCCTGGAAGACCGTACCCAACTGGCGCCGCATCTGCGGCACCTTCCAGTTGGACAGCCGGGCGAGATCCTTGCCGAGCACGTACACCTGGCCGTGGGTGGTCCGCTCCTCGCGCAGGATGAGCCGCAGGAACGTGGACTTGCCGGAGCCGGAGGACCCCACGAGGAACACGAACTCGCCGCGCTCGATCTCCAGCGAGACGTCCTGGAGCGCGGGGCGGTTCTGCTTGGGGTACATCTTGGTGACGTTGTCGAATCGGATCACGCTGGGCTCCCTGTCGCGGTCGCAGGTGACCTTACGCGAATGCGGCGGGGGCGCGCAGTCGCCGTGGGCGGTTGGTGCGTTTCGTCACGGACAAACCGGCCCGGGCGCGTGCGGGGAATCCGTTGACACGCGCCGATTCGGTCCGGACCTGGCACAGTGGTAGAGGGAGAAACGGAAGCGGCGGTGCACGGAGAGCGAAGCGGGAGGAGGAAGCACATGACACGCGACTGGCTGGTCTGCGCGAGCTGTGCGGGGCCCGTGAGCGAGGGCCGCTGTCCCGTCTGCCGGGCGAGCAGGGAGCGCATGCGCCAGGAGAACGGCTGGCGCGGCGTGACGCCGACGACGGTGTGGATACTGCTGGCCCTGCTGGCGGCCGTGGCGGCGGTGCTGTTCCTGCAGCAGCGGACGGCGTAGCGCGGCGGAGCCCGCCGGGGGGGCGCGGGGCGTACGGCACCCGGGAAATCCCTGTGTGAGCTACGTCACCCCATCTGATCCACGGTGCGTAACGAAGCACCGAAAATCGCCACACAGCGCTACGAAATACGCCGAAAGGCCCGGAGCGAATCGCTCCGGGCCCTTCGTGTCGCCTGTGCGGCGGGGCTGCGGGTCAGGCAGCCGACTCGTTGCGGGTCATCAGCCGCGGCAGCAGCCGGAAGCCGACGCCGCCGGCGATGATGCTGGCCGCACCCACGAGCAGGTACGTCGTGCCGCTGGAACCGGTGTCGGCGAGCTGCTCCTGCGGCTCGCTGTCGCCGGCCGGCGAGGGCTCACTGCCGCCGGAGGTCGACTCGGCCTCGCAGATCACGCTGTCGCCGTCCAGCTCGCAGTCGGTGTCGCCGCCGCCGGTGCCGCCGGTGGTCTGCTGGCCGCCGGTGGTCTGCTGGCCGCCGTCGTCGCCGGAGCCGCCGTCGTCACCGGAACCGCCGTCGTCAGCACCGCCGTCGGTGGTGCCACCGTCATCGGTGGTCCCGCCGTCGTCGGTCGTGCCACCGTCGTCCGTGGTCCCGCCGTCGTCCGTGGTGCCACCGTCATCGGTGGTCCCGCCGTCGTCGGTGGTGCCACCGTCGTCGGTCGTGCCACCGTCGTCCGTGGTCCCGCCGTCGTCCGTGGTCCCGCCGTCGTCGGTCGTGCCACCGTCATCGGTGGTCCCGCCGTCGTCGGTCGTGCCACCGTCATCGGTCGTGCCACCGTCGTCGACGCCACCCGGGCCGGCGACGTCGCCGCCGGTGTCGGTGGCGCCGATGCCGGCCACGCCCGCGATCGCGCTGACCTCAAGTCCGTTGCCCTGGCGGCCGTTGTCGCCACCGTCGTCGCCGGTGGCCTGCGCGGCACCGGCGGCGGCGAGCGAGGCTCCGCCGGCGATCAGCGCGCTGGCGGCGACTCGCGCCACCCGTACACGCACCTTGTTCGTCATTGCTCGCTACCCCCAGTAGCCGTACTCGTCAGTGGGCTGGCGTCGGTACGGGGCCTGTTCGCGGCGGGCTTACCCCCCTGAGTCACACGAACCCCACACACCTGCAGAAAGCTCGGCGGCAAGCCTCTCGGGTATTCGGTGGAGCGTCAAGCGAGTTGAGACGGGGTTGTACCTTTTTCCGGTCAATGTCCGGGGCAAGTGGTGCACGACTGTGACACTCGCACCGGGACCCGCAACGCCCGCGGTCAGCCGTGGAATTGCAGGGAAGGGAGCGGTCCGCGGACGCGCTCCGGCGACCGGCGGATATCAGCCTTCGGCGGCCGCCTGCTCCTGCTGCTTGCGCCAGCGGATGCCCGCCTCCAGGAAGCCGTCGATCTCGCCGTCGAGCACCGCCTGCGGGTTGCCCACCTCGTGCGTCGTGCGCAGGTCCTTGACCATCTGGTAGGGCTGCAGCACGTACGACCGCATCTGGTTGCCCCACGAGCCGGCGCTGTCGCCCTTGAGCGCGTTCAGCTTCGCCTGCTCCTCCTCCTTGCGCTTGGCGAGCAGGCGGGCCTGCAGCACGCGCATGGCGGCGGCGCGGTTCTGGATCTGCGACTTCTCGTTCTGGCAGGAGACGACGATGCCGGTCGGCAGGTGCGTGATGCGGATCGCCGAGTCCGTGGTGTTGACGGACTGGCCGCCGGGACCCGAGGAGCGGAAGACATCGATCCGGATCTCGTTCTCCGGGATCTCGATGTGGTCGGTCTGCTCCACGACGGGCAGCACCTCGACACCGGCGAACGACGTCTGGCGGCGGCCCTGGTTGTCGTACGGGGAGATGCGCACCATGCGGTGCGTCCCCTGCTCGACGGAGAGCGTGCCGTACGCGTACGGGGCCTTGACGGCGAAGGTCGTCGACTTGATGCCGGCCTCCTCCGCGTACGAGGTGTCCAGCACCTCCGTCGGGTAGCCCTTGTGCTCGGCCCAGCGCAGATACATGCGCTGCAACTGCTCGGCGAAGTCGGCGGCGTCCACGCCGCCCGCCTCGGCGCGGATGTTGACCATCGCCTCGCGCTGGTCGTACTCGCCGGACAGCAGCGTGCGCACCTCCAGCTCCTCGACCGCGCGCCGGACGGAGGTCAGCTCGCCCTCGGCCTCGCGCTGCGTGTCGGCGTCGCCCTCGCTCTCGGCGAGCTCGAAGAGGACCTCGAGGTCGTCGATCCGCCCGCGCAGCTCTTCGATCTTGCGCAACTGGCCCTGGAGGAGGGAGAGCCGGCTGGTCACCCGCTGCGCGTTCTCCGGGTCGTCCCAGAGGGCGGGGGCCGCTGCCTCCTCTTCGAGCGCGGCGATGTCGGCCCTCAGCCTGTCGAGGTCGAGCACGGCCTCGATGGAGTCCATGGTGGAGCCGAGGGCCTTGAGCGATTCGGATACATCAGGTGCTGCCACCCCACCAGAGTACCGCTGCGCGCTCCGACCGCAGGTGGCGCGTATCCGCGGAAGGACGCGGAGTCAGGGTTCCGAGGTGGTGGAGCGGTCGCCGCCGCCGCTCCCGCCCCCGCCGCCGTCGTCGCCGCCGCCCGACGCGACCAGCCAGCCGCCGACGCCCGCGAGGGCGATGACGGCCGCGGCGACGGTGAGCTTCAGCCGCTTCGCGCGCGTCGTGGTCGCGCGGGCGGCGCGGGCCGAGCCAGGCCGCGGCTGGCCGGCCAGCCGCGGTACCCGCGCGGTGCCGCGGGCGCCGCCGGCCAGCTCGTCGGCGCTGGGCATGCGCATGCTCGTGTGGGTGTCCCGGTTGGAGTCCGGGGCCGCGGACCGCACCAGCGGCACCGAGCCACGCAGCGGCCGGCCGCCGGCGCCGGTCACGCCGGGCTCGCCCGCGGCGGCGAGGGCGCCGGCCGGGGCCGCCTCGCGGTCCCCGCCGAGGCGCATCGTGTGCGGCGACCGGCCGCCCGCCTCGTCCGCACCGTCGGCCGACTCCTCCACGTCCAGCGGCGGCAGCCCGTCCAGGTCCGGCAGGATCTCGCGCAGCCGGGCGGCCAGCTCCACCGCCCGCAGCCGCGACGCCGGCGCCTTCGCGAGGCACTGCAGCAGCAGCTCCCACAGCTCGTCGGGGATGCCGGGCAGCGGCGCGACGGTCTCCGTCACATGCCGGCGCAGCACGGCGCCGGGGTGGCCGCCGCCGAAGGGGGTGAAGCCCGCCAGCAGTTCGTACAGCACGGTGGCCAGCGCGTAGATGTCGACGGCCGCGCGCGCGGGCAGGCCCTCGACGATCTCCGGGGCGACGTAGTCGGGGGTGCCGATGACGCGGCGCTGGGTCGGCAGCCGGGTGCCCGCCGCCGTACCGCCGCGCCCGCGGGGCGCCGGCGGGGGGTGCGGGGCGCGGCTGGGGGCGTCGATGAGCTTGGCGACGCCGAAGTCGGTGAGCAGCGCGGGCGGCGCGCCGCCCGCGCCCGGGGGGGCGTCGGAGTCCAGCAGGACGTTCTCGGGCTTGACGTCCCGGTGTACGAGGCTCACGGCGTGCGCGGCGGACAGGGCCTCGGCGATGTCGGCGGCGATGGCGACGGCGGCCTGCGGCAGCAGCCGGCGGTCGCGCTCCAGCCGGGTGCGCAGGTCCGTACCGCGGACGAGGTCCATGACGAGCGCCAGGTCGCGGCCGTCGACGACGAGGTCGCGGACGCCGACGACGCGCGAGTGGTCCAGGCTCATCAGTGCGGCGCGCTCCCCCAGGAAGCGCTCGACCAGCTCCCGGTCCTCGGCCAGGTCCTCGCGGAGCAGCTTGATGGCGACCGGCCCGTCGGGGCCCTCGCCGAGCCACACCGTGCCCGCGCTGCCGCGTCCGATCACCTGATGGGCGGCGTATCGGCTGCCGATTCTGCGTGCCATGACAACAAAGCTACGCGGAGCCGCGGACGTTGGGTGCCGGACCGGCGCGGAAACCCCCCGTGGGTGTCGACTTGTCGGCATGCTCACAGGCCAGGGGGCGGTTCGGGGCCCGGGCGGCCCCTTCGGTCACCGGAATGTCTGTTGCCCGCCCTTGGGTTACCGGCCCTTCGGTTACTGGCCCGCGCCGTCCTTCAGGCCGTCGAGGCCGTCCTGTACGTCGTTGACACCCGAGTCGATGTCGTCCTTCGTCTTCTGGGCGTCGTCGGCGGCGTCGTTGAACTCCGAGATCCAGTTCTTGAGGTCGGTGGCCCAGTCGGTCATCTGGTCCCAGAAGCCCTTGCCGTCCGCGATCCAGTCCTGGACGGGGGTCAGCTCCCAGATCAGCCACGAGCCGACGACCAGGATGAGGACCGTGAACAGGCAGCCCTTCAGGCAGCCGAGCCCCGGGATGCGCATCGGGTTCGCGCTGCGCCGCCGCTCGCGCGGCGGCTGCGGCGGGGGCGCGGGGGGCTGCTGGCGGGGCTCGTAGCGCTGGGGCGGCGGCTCGCGGCGCTGCGGCGGGGCGGCGTACGCCTCGGGCGGCGGCTGCCGGCGCTGGACGCGCCGCGGCGGGCGGCGGCGCAGGGGGTCCTCGCCGGGATCGAGGTAGCCGATCTGCTGGGTCTGCTCGCCACGGTCGCGGGCGGCGCGCATCTGGCTCTCCCAGGGGTGCGGGCCCTCCGGCTGCGGCGGCCCCTCGGTGACGGGCATCACACGGGTGCCGTCCTCGGCCCCGGGGGCGCCGGGACCCTGCTGGGCGTGCGCGGCGGCGGCACCGGCCGCGGCTCCCGCGGCGCCGGCGGGCAGGACGCTGGTGGCGGCGTTCGGGTCGTACGCGCCCTGCTGCCCGGGGGCGCTGCCGCTGCCGCCGGGGAGGATCTGCGTGGGGTCGGACGCGCCGACGCCGGTGCCCGGGACCTGCGCGGGGTGCGGGTCGGCGGCGAGGAGCGCGGCGACGCCGAGGGCGGCGGTCGCCTGCTCCGGGGTGGCCCCGGCGCCGATGCCGGCGGCCACGGTGCGCAGCCCGCGGGCCAGGTTCTCGGCGCTGGGGCGTTCGCCGGGGTTCTTGCGCAGGCAGGACTGGACGACGGTCCACATCGGGTCCGGCAGGCCGGGCGGGCGCTGCGCCTCCTGGTTGAGGTGCTGGTGGAGCACCTCGAGGGCGGAGCTGCCGCCGAAGGGCGGCCGGCCGGTCAGCAGCTCGTACAGCAGGATGCCGGCGCCGTAGACGTCCACGGCGGAGGTCTGCGGACGGCCCTCGGCGGATTCGGGTGCCACGTACGCGGGCGTGCCGACGAACTCGTGGGCGCGGGTCAGGCCCGGGGAGTCCGCGAGCCTGGCGATGCCGAAGTCGGTGAGCATCGGCTGCATCCGGGCGGCCCCGTCGGGCCCGGTGCCGCCGGCGAGCAGCACGTTGGCGGGCTTGAGGTCGCGGTGGACGATGCCGTCGGCGTGGCTGGCGCCCAGCGCGTCCGCGATCTGGGCGGTGAGCAGGGCGGCGGCCACGGGCGTGAAGGGGCCGTTGTCGCGCAGGTAGCGGTGCAGGTCGGGACCGTCGACGAGGTCCATGACCAGGGCCAGCAGATCGCCCTCGACGACGAGGTCGCGGGTGCGGACGATGTTCGGGTGGGTGAGGCGGAGGAGCGCGGAGCGCTCACGCAGGAACCGCATCACCACGTCGGGGTCGCCTGCCAGCTCCTCCTTGAGGACCTTGATGGCGACTACCTCGCCCGGGCTGCCCGCCACGGCGGCTTCCGCCCCCGCCGTCTCGCGCTGGCGGCCGCGCCACACGGTGCCCGTGGCGCCGCGCCCGAGCGGCTCTTCGAGGAGGTACTTGCTGCCTACCGGCCGCACGTCATGCGCTCCCTGGTCGTGATCGTTCCTGCCGGCCCCCGGACCGGTCGGTCCGTGCGCCATCTGCACCACTCTAGTGGCGTCACCGCGGCGCCCGCCGGGGTGAGGCGGGACCCGGGGTCCGGCTTCCCGGTCCGCCCCTGGCCACCGGTTTTCCGGAAGGCGCCTCCTGTTTTGTGCCGCGCACTCGCCCGCCGCCTGCCCGGGTCGCCGTGCCCGTCCCCGTACCCCCGTGTACGCCGTGCCCGTGCGCGGCGCCGTCTCACCCGTGCCGTACCGCGGTACCGCCCGTCCGCGGTCGTTCCGTGACGCCTGTGCGACGTAAGGACGTCAGCGACCCGGTCGTTGGTTGCCCCGTAGGGCTGACGAAGGCGTCAACAATGGTCGGTAAGGGCAACTTTTGAGTCGGAGTCAGGGCAGGAAGCGGCCATACAAGATCCGCCAACGCCGGTCTCCCAGCGGGCTGTCGGTGGGAGATGGGAATATGACGGCGGCCCTCGAATCGGCCTGCCCAGGGAAGGGAGCGGTGACCGGCATGCAGATCCGGCTGACCGTCCAGGCGGCGCGCGGCGGCGCCGCCGCCCGCGGTCGCGACGTGATCGTCACCGCACCTGCCGGCACGACACTGGGAGCCGTGGCGGGCGGCCTCCTCGACGCCGCCGCGGCCGCCGCAAGCGGCGGCGGGGGCACCGCGGGCGGCACGGGAGGCGGCGCGGGCGTCGCGGTCTACGCGGGGCAGCGGCTCCTGGACCCGGACCGCGTCCTCCTCGGCGAACCCCCGCTGGTCGACGGCGCGGTCCTGAGCCTCGGCGGCCCCGCGGACCCGGGCCACGGCCAGCCCCCGGCGGCCGACGCGGCGGCGGTCACCAGCCTGCGCGTGGTCGCGGGCCCCGACGCGGGCGGCGTCCACCTGCTGCACGGCGGCCAGATCCGGATCGGCAGATCGGCCGAGGCCGACGTCCCGCTGGACGACCCGGACGTCTCGCGGCTCCACTGCGCGCTGACGGTCGCGGCGGACGGCGGCGTCACGGTGGCGGACCTGGGCTCCACGAACGGCACGACGATCGACGGGGTGGCGGTGGGCACGACTCCGGTGCCGCTGCGCGCGGACGCGGTGCTGCGGGTCGGGGAGTCGGCGCTGCGGATCACGGCGGGCCCGGGTTCCGGGTCCGGGCGTACGGGCGCGGGCAGGGCGGAGCCCGGGACCGAGGCGGCGTCCGGGTCGGCGGAGCACAGCCGGGTGCCCGAGCAGCGCCGGCCGCAGGACGAGGGCACGACGACGGCGGGGCTGGGCAGCGGCTGGCCGGCGGGCGGCGGCCCGGAGTACGGAGACGGCGGGGCGGACCGGGCGCGCGGCGCCGGGCACCGGGGTGCCGAGGCGGGTCCGGCGTACGGGGGCGGAGGCGCGTACGCCGCGGACGGCGGTGCGCGGGACGCGGCCCGGGACGGCGCGGACGCAGACGCGGACCACGGCGGACGCCCGGGTGCCGGCGGCGCCCGGTCCGGCAAGGCGCCGGGAGGCGCGGGCCCCGCCCGCGGCGGCGAGTCCGGCGGCGGACGCCCGGGGCGGCGCGGAGGCGGGCGACAGGGCACCGCCGCGGCCGCCGGGTACGGCGCCGCGGACGCGGACCACACGCACGCCGGTGCGGACGGGGTGCACGGCCTGACGGACTCCGAGGCGGTCCGCGGGGACGGGGGCGGCGACGCGCGAGGCGCACACGGCTCCCCGTACGGCGACGGACACGAGACCCCCGGCCGGAGCGGACGGGGCACGGACCCCGGATACCCGGAGCGCCACGCCGCCTCCGACCGGAACGGCCCCCCGGAGGCGGGCCCCGGGCACGCCTCCCCCGAACGGACCGGACCGGGCGCCGGAGACGACGACGGACATGCCGCCTCCGGCCCGGGTGCGGCACCCGGGTACGGCGGCGGGCGCGCGGACGCCGGCCCGGGCGCGCCGGGCGCCGGCGAAGCCCGTAGCGCGGCACACGCCGCGCGGGCGCGCGGGCGCGCCGCCGAAGGGGCGCGCGCGCCGGGCGACGCCGCACCGCGCAGGAGCGGTACGCCGACGCGGGGCACGGTCGTGCCGCCGGAGCTGCGGTCCCGCGGCGGGACGGCGGGAGCGGCATCCGTACCGCAGCCGCCGCGGCGCGGGATCCGGGCGTGGGCCCGGCGGCTCGGCGGCCGGGAGGAGGCCGCGGAGCCGGCGGCCGTCGCCCCGGCCACGGCCCGTACCGCGGCCGGACCCGGCGGGACCACCGACCTGCACGAGCGCTACCCGGACACCGCCACCGTCCTGCTCGCGGCCCTGGCCGGCGAAGCCGCGTACCGGCCCGGCTTCCTCTACGCCCCGGACGACCCCGGCGGCTCCTCGTACCCCGGCGCTGCCCCAGGCGCCCCGGCACACCACGACGTCACCGCAGGCATCCCGGCCCAACCCGGCGCCACCGCAAGCGACTCCGCACGCCCCGGCGCCGCCGGTGGGCGGGAGTTGGTGTTCCGGCGCGGGAGTGCGCACGCCGACGCGCTCGTCGTCCGGCTGGGGACCGAGTTCCGCCCCGGCGGCGGCACCGCGCCGCTCACCGTCGACCTGCGGCAAGCCGGGTCGCTCGCGCTCGCCGGGCCGCGCGCGCGGCTCGCCGGGCTCGCCCGTTCCGTCGTCGCCCAACTCGCCGCGCTGCACGGGCCCGACGTGCTGGAGCTGGTGCTGATCGCCGCCGACCCGACCCGGCCGCAGGAGTCGCGCGTCGAGGACTGGTCGTGGGCCGGCTGGCTCCCCCACGTACGGCCGCGGCAGGGCCAGGACTGCCGGCTGCTGCTCGCGTACGACCGGGAGCAGGCCGCCGCGCGCGTGGGCGAGTTGCAGCGGCGTCTCGAGCAGCCGGTGCCGGGGACGCGCAGCGTGGTCGTCGTCGACGGCGATCCGGGGACGGCCGCCGTCCGCGACGCCGTCGCCCGGCTCGCCGAGCGCGGCCCCGCCGCGGGCGTGCACCTCGTCTGCCTCGCCGAGACCGCACCCGCCACCCCCGCCTCGCCGTTGACCGCGACGTACGCGGCGGCCGGCAGCGCGGCGCCCGGCTTCGCCGCCTGCGGCGCGGTCGGGCTGCTCAGCGGCGACGTGGCCACCAGCCTGCGGCTCCTCCAGCGCCCCGCGGCGGCGGCACAGGACGGCGCCGCTGCGGAGCCCGGCGCCCCCCGGGCCGCGGCGGAGCCGCCGGGGCCCGCGGAGCCGCCGGCGGCCGATCCGTACGACGCCGCCCACGACGACCCGTCGGACGGCTCCTCCCCCGCGACCGCGTACGGCACCGGCCGCGCCCGCCTCGGCGGCGACGGCTACCCGGCGCCTGCCGAACCCGCCGCGGCCGGCGGCTGGTTCGAGGCCGCCGCCTCCGGCCCCACGGCCGCGGGACCGGCCGGGACGGTCGACGCGGTGTCGGCCGCGTGGGCGGAGCGGCTGGCCCGCGCGCTGGCCCCGTACGGCGAGCGGGACGACGCGGACGGCGTCCACCCCGCCCGCCGGGGCGCCCTCCCCGGTGCCGTCCGCCTCCTGGACGAGCTGGACCTCGCCCGCGCGACCCCCACCGCGCTCACCGCCCGCTGGCTGGAGTCCCGTTCGGGCGCCCCGCGCGTGGGCGCGGTGCTCGGCGCCGGCCCCGCCGGGCGGCTCATGGCCGACCTCGGCGCCGGGCCGCTGGCGGTCGAAGGGGCCGCGCGCGGCGGCAAGTCGGAGCTGCTGCGCTCGTTCGCGGCGGCGCTGGCGGCCGGGGAGCCGCCGGAGCGGCTGCAGTTGGTGCTGGTCGACGGCGCGGGCCGGGAGCGTGGCGACGCGCTGGGCGCGGCGGCGGACCTGCCGCACGTCTCGGGGTATCTGGTGGCGTCCGACCCGGTGCGGATGCGGGAGTTCGCGCAGGAGCTGGGGGCGGAGTTCAAGCGCAGGGCCGCGCGGTACGCGCCGGGGGGCGACCCGGCCCCGCAGGGCCCGGCGATCCCCGGCCCCCGCGCGGCGGGCGAGCAGCGCCCGGGCGGCGCGGCGGACATACAGGCCGCGCAGAGCAACACGCTGCGGCTGCGCCCGAGACCGGCCGCGGAGGAGGCGCCGGGAGCGGGAGCACGGGCCCCATCCGGCACGGGCGCGGAAGCAGAGGCACGGCCCGGGGCCGGAGCGGGTGCGGATACGGGCACGGAAGGCGCCCCCGGCGGCCGCGGTGCGACCCCGCCCCACGGCACCCGGACGCCCGCACCGCAGCAGCGCCCGGGCGCCACACCGCCGCACGGCACCTCGGCGCCCGGCGCGTCCCAGCACCGCGGCACCGCGCCGCAGTACGCCGCCCAGGCCCCCGCCGCGGCCCACGCGCCCGCCGGGCGGCGGGCCGCGCCGCCCGTCGTCGTGGTGGTCGTCGACGACTACGACGCCCTCGTGGCCCCCGGGCTCGGCAGCCCCGCGCGGCCCGCCGCCGGGTCCGTCGTCCGCGTCGTCGAGGCCATCGCCCGTGACGGCGGCCCGCTCGGCATGCACCTCGTCACCGCCTCCGCGCAGCCCGAGGCGACCGCCGCCACCGCCGCCGTCTCCGGCGCCGCGCACCACGTCGTGCTCGGCGGCGACGATGTGCCACCCGGGCGCGGGCTGTTGTGCGCCGCCGGGGCGGAGCCCGTGCCGTTCCAGGCGGCGAGGGTCACCGGCCGGATCCCCCGTACCGCGACCGCACGGCCCACCGTCGTGCCGCTGGAGTGGGCCCGCATGGGCTCACCCCCGACGAGCCGCCCGCTGCGCGAGCTCGGGAACGGGCCCACGGACCTGGCCCTGCTCGCCAGCGCCCTCCAGCGCGCCGCGGGCACCTCCGCCGCCCCGCAGGACGACACCCGCACCCCGTCCGCGTAGCCCCGGCTCCGCCCCGGCCGGCCCGCGCCTTCGCCCCACGGCCGCGCGGCCGGCACGTACGTCTCTCGCACGCTTCCGCGTGTGCCCGCCCTCGCACGCCCCTGCCCTCAACGTCCCACTCGCACCATCCGCCCCACCCGTCCCCTCAGCAACAATCTGCCAGCCCGCACGTCTCTGCCGTCAATCCACCGCAATCACCCTCCTTCCAACGGCCGAACTCTGCACCCACGCCCCACGACCGCACTCACTTCTCCTCAAGTCGCCTCCCACCAGCGGTTTTTGCGTCTTCTCCGGCCTCCGGCCCGCCACGGCCCGCCTTCAGGTTCCGAACGCTGCCCTGTCACGGACGGATCACGAAACGGCCGCTGACGGGGTTTGCGTACGAGGCACTATTGCGGGGCCGCCGGTCCGGGCGTAGGACATACCCCACAGCATTTCGCACCGGTAAAACGGCACAGGCCTCGCGGGGCAGGTTTGTGCCGGTACGGGACAACCCCATCAGCCCCGCGTTCCTGGGGAGGCTGGGATGCGCAGTTCGCTGCATACACTGCAGCAGGTAAGAGTCGTGCGGGCCGCGGTGGCGATCGTCGCCGCCGGCGCCCTCGCCGTGACAGCCGCCGGGTGCGGCGACGACGGTGACGACAACGGCGGAGACGGCGGCAAGGCGGACAAGTCCGGCGCCGGCGTCACGCTGCCGAAGTTGGACGGCGAGTCCCTGCGCGTCGGCGCCGTGTGGACGGGTCCTGAGCAGAAGAACTTCGAGAAGGTCATCGACGGCTTCGAGGAGCAGACCGGCGCCACGGTGGAGTACGTGCCCACCGGCGACAACGTCGCCTCCTTCGTCCGAACCCAGGTCGCGGGCGGCAAGCCGCCGGACGTCGTGTTCGCGCCGCAGGTGGGCGTGTTGCAGGAGTTCGTCAAGGAGGGCTGGGCGAAGCCCCTGAACGCCGCCGCGAAGAAGGAGCTGGGCAAGAACTTCTCGCAGGGCTGGCAGGACCTGGGCGCGGTGGACGGCGAGCAGTACGGCGTGTACTGCAAGGCGGCCAACAAGTCGCTGGTCTGGTACAACACCACGGCCTTCGAGAACGCGGGCGCCCAGGAGCCGGAGGACTGGCAGGGCTTCATGGACACCGCGCAGCTCGTCTCCGACTCCGGCGTGCCGCCGGTGGCGATCGGCGGCGCGGACGGCTGGACGCTGACCGACTGGTTCGAGAACATCTACCTCTCCCAGGCGGGTCCGGAGAAGTACGACCAGCTCGCGGCGCACGAGATCCCGTGGACCGACCCGTCGGTGAAGGACGCGCTGACCACCCTCGGCGAGCTGTTCGGCGACGACACGCTGATCGCTGGCGGTCAGAAGAAGGCGACGAAGATGGCGTTCCCGGACTCGGCGATCGCACCCTTCGCCGACCTGGACAACCCGAAGGCCGCGATGGTCTTCGAGGCCGACTTCGTCGGCGCGTTCGTCAACGAGACCGACGCGAAGGTCGGCGAGGACGCGAAGATCTTCCCGTTCCCGGCGGTCGGCCCGGACAAGCCGGTCGTCACCGGCGGCGACGCGGCCGTGACGCTGACCGGCTCCAAGGGCGCGCAGGCCCTGCTGACGTACCTGTCGTCCACCGAGGCGGCGGAGGCGTGGGCGGCGCCCGGCGGCTTCGTCTCGCCGAACATGAACATGGACATGGCCGCGTACCCGAACGACGTGCAGCGTGAGATCGCGCAGGCGCTCGTCGACGCCGGGGACGACTTCCGCTTCGACATGTCCGACCAGGCGCCCGCCGACTTCGGCGGCACCGCGGGCAAGGGCGAGTGGAAGGCGCTGCAGGACTTCCTGGCCGATCCGAAGGACGTCGAGGGCGCGCAGCAGGACCTCGAGAAGGCCGCGGCCGCGGCCTACAAGAGCTGACGGACGGAGCAGGGAGACCCTGATGTCGACCTCGTCGGCGGGGGGTGCGGCGGACTCCGCCGCACCCTCCCCCCTCGCCCCGCCGGTCAGCACGTCACCAAGCTCGCAAGAGCAGAAGCAGAGCAAGCCGCCGAGGTCGGTGGTACGGACCAGGAGCTGGATCACGGTGGCGTTCCTGCTGCCCGCCGTGGTCCTGCTCGCCACCCTGGTGCTGTATCCGATCGTGTACTCGGTCTACCGCAGCCTCTTCGACGTCACCGGCGACGAATTCATCGGCCTGGACAACTACACCGAGCTGTTCAGCGACGACCGCATCCGCACCGCGCTGCGCAACAACCTGATCTGGGTGCTCGTCGCGCCCGCGGTCTGCACGGCGCTGGGGCTGATCTTCGCCGTCCTCACCGAGAAGGTGCGGTGGGGCACGGCGTTCAAGATGGTCGTCTTCATGCCGATGGCGATCTCGATGCTGGCTGCGGGCGTCATCTTCAGCCTCGTCTACCAGAACGAGCCGGAGCGCGGCGCCGCGAACGCGGCGTGGACGACGATCCACGACACGTTCAGCGACCCCGCGCCCTGGCCGGGCGCCCGCCCGCGCCCCAACGCCGATCTGAAGGGTCCCGACAAGGGCCCCTTCACCAGCGAGGCGACCGTCAGCGCCGGGCAGACCGCCCTGCTGCCGCTGGTCGCCGTGAAGCCGCAGGACGCGGCCGGCGAGCAGCCGGCGGCGAAGCCGCAGGCCGCCGGCGACGGCGTGAGCGGCACGGTGTGGCTGGACTTCAAGCCGGGCGGCGGCGAGCCCGACGTCGTCGACAGCGGTGAGAAGGCGCTGAAGGGCATCAAGGTCGAGGCGGTCAAGGACGGCAAGGTCGTCGCCTCGGCCACGACGGCGTCCGACGGTACGTTCACGCTGCCGGCCGCGGCCGACGGCGCCCAGTTGCGGCTGCCCTCCTCGAACTTCGCGGAGGCGTACGGCGGCGTCGACTGGCTCGGCCCGTCGCTGGTGACGCCGGCGGTGATCGCGGCGTACGTGTGGATGTGGGCCGGGTTCGCGATGGTGCTGATCGCCGCGGGTCTGGCGTCGGTGCCGCGGGAGCTGATGGAGGCGGCGCGGGTCGACGGCGCGAACGAGTGGCAGGTGTTCCGGCGGATCACGGTGCCGGTGCTGGCACCGGTGCTCGCCGTCGTGCTCGTCACGTTGATGATCAACGTGCTGAAGATCTTCGACCTCGTCTACATCATCGTGCCCAGCGCCCGGCTCGAGGACGGCAACGTGCTGGCCGTCGAGCTGTTCCAGCAGGCGTTCGCGGGCACCGAGCCCGATCTGGGCGTGGGCAGCGCGATCTCCGTCGTGCTGCTGCTCCTCGTCATCCCCGTGATGATCTTCAATATCCGCCGCCTGCGAAAGGAGTCCGGCCGATGACCACCGCAGCAGCGGCGGAGACCGCACCGAAGCCGGAACCGCAGAAGGCGGAGGCCGAGGCGCCGGCGAAGGAGTCGCTCGCCGCCCGCATCGGCCGGTACGCGGGCGGCGGCGCGGTCCGGGCGTTCCTGGTGATCGTGGCGTTCCTGTGGCTGACCCCGACGGTGGGGCTGCTGATCTCGTCGTTCCGGGATCCCGCGGACATCGCGACGACCGGCTGGTGGAAGGTCTTCGGCGATCCGGGGCAGCTCACCACGGACACGTACGACGCGCTCTTCGGCAACGAAGACGTGATGGGCGCGCTGCCGACGACGATCTGGATCACCGTGCCGTCCACGCTGCTGGTGGTGGTCATCGGCGCGCTGGCGGGCTACGCCTTCGCGTGGATGGACTTCCCCGGCCGGGACTGGGTGTTCCTCGCGGTGGTGGGCCTGCTGGTGGTGCCGGTGCAGGTGGCGCTGATCCCGATCGCGTCGCTGTACCGGGATCTGAACCTGTTCCACACGATCACGGGTGTGGTGCTCTTCCATGTCGCGTTCGGGTTGCCGTTCGCCATCTTCCTGTTGCGGAACTTCTTCGCGGAGATCCCGCGGGAGCTGCTGGAGGCGGCGCGGATCGACGGGGCGA
Source organism: Streptomyces sp. NPDC004134 (assembly GCF_042874195.1). Lineage (NCBI taxonomy): Bacteria > Bacillati > Actinomycetota > Actinomycetes > Kitasatosporales > Streptomycetaceae > Streptomyces > Streptomyces sp. NPDC004134. The sequence continues at coordinate 75,081 of NZ_JBIAMS010000031.1, forward strand.
GCGAGGTGCGGCTGTTCTTCCGCGTCGTGATGCCGCTGGGCGGGCCCGCGATCGCGGCGCTGAGCATCTTCCAGTTCCTGTGGGTGTGGAACGACATGCTGGTGGCCCTGGTCTTCGCCGACCCGGGCAAGCCGCCGCTGACGGTGGCGGTGCAGCAGCAGACGCGGCAGTTCGACAGCAACATCGAGCTGATCGCGTCCGGCGCGTTCATCTCGATGATCATCCCGCTGGTCGTCTTCTTCGCCTTCCAGCGGCAGTTCGTGTCCGGTGTGATGGCGGGCGCGGTGAAGTAGGCGCCGGGGCGCAGCGCGTAGGCGCCGGGGCGCAGCGCGTAGGCGCCGGGGCGCAGCGCGTAGGCGCCGGGGCGCAGCGCGTAGGCGCCGGGGCGAGCGCGGCGAGGCGATACGGCCGTCCGGGTGGATCACCCGGGCGGCCGTACTGTCGTACGGCTGAGTGCGTGGGGCCGCCGTTACGGTGGCGGATACCAGAAATAAGGACATTCCGACCAGCGGACTGTCCTTCCGCCGCCGCCCGCCCAGGGATGTGTCCGTGCCCCGGTTCAGCGTCATCGTCCCCGCGTACAGGGTCCAGGCATACCTCGACGAGTGCCTGGAGTCCGTGCTCACGCAGTCCTTCACGGACCTGGAGGTCATCGCGGTCGACGACCGCTCCCCCGACTTCTGCGGCGAGATCATCGACGCCGCGGCGGCCCGCGACCCGCGGCTGACCGCCGTCCACCTGAGCGCCAACGTGGGCCTCGGCCGCGCCCGCAACGCCGGACTGGAGCGCGCCACCGGCGACTACGTCCTCTTCCTCGACGGCGACGACACCCTCGTCCCCGGCGCGCTCCAGGCGATCGCCGACCGGCTCGCCGCCACCGCGGACCCCGATGTCCTCGTCTACGACTACGCGCGCACCTACTGGGACGGCCGGCGCGCCCGCAACGTCCGTGCCGAGCTGCTCGCCGAGCGCGAGCCGCAGGTCTTCCGGCTGGCGGAGCGGCCGGAGCTGCTGCGGCTGCTGATGGTGGTGTGGAACAAGGCGTACCGGCGGGACTTCGTCGCCGCGCAGGGCCTCAGCTTCCCGCCCGGGTACTACGAGGACACCCCGTGGACGTACCCCGCGCTGCTGTCGGCGGAGCGGATCGCGGTGCTGGACCGGGTGTGCGTGCACTACCGGCAGCGGCGGTCCGGCAACATCCTCGGCACGCCGGGGGAGCAGCACCTCGACGTCTTCGAGCAGTACGACCGGGTGTTCGCGTTCCTCGCCGCGCGGCGGCTGGAGCGGTGGCGGCCGGTGCTGTTCGTGCGGATGGTGGACCACCTGACGACGATCTTCAACAAGAGCGAGCGGGTGCCGCGGCACAAGCGGGCGGAGTTCTTCCGCCGGGCGCGGGCGCTGTACGTGCGGTATGGCGCTGCCGCCGGCTCCGGGGACGGTGCACGGGCCCGGGGTGACGCCGTTGCCGTACGGGCCGGGCACGGCGTACGGGCCAGGACGCGGCATCTCCTCGTGCGGCTAGGCACCCGGCGCGCGTTCCAACTGCTCGGCGCCACCGGCCGGCTCCTCTCCCGTACCCGCGACCTCGCCGCCCGCGCCGCCCGCCGCGCCCGCGCCGGCTGCGGCCTGCTCTACTACCGCCTCCAGCTCCGCCTGCCCCTCGACCCGCACCTGGCGGTCTTCGCCGCGTACTGGTACCGCGGCTACTCCTGCAACCCCGCCGCCCTCGAAGCCAGGGCCCGCGAGCTGGTCCCCGGCCTCACCACCGCCTGGATCGCCCGCCCCGCGTACACGCACACGGTGCCGCCCGGCGTACGGGTGCTGCGCCCCGGCTCGCGCGCGTGCCACCGCGCCCTGGCGCGCGCCACGTACCTCGTCAACAACGTCAACTTCCCGCAGTACGTGGTGAAGCGGAGCGGCCAGATCCACGTGCAGACCCACCACGGCACCCCGCTGAAGAAGATGGGCCTGGACCTCGCCGACCACCCCGCGGGCGCGGCGGGCATGGACTTCGCCGCCCTCATGACCCGCGTCGACCGGTGGGACTACAGCCTCTCCGCCAACCGCCACTCCACGCTGGCGTGGAGCCGCGCCTACCCGGCCGAGCACACCACCCTGGAGTACGGCTACCCGCGCAACGACGCACTCGCCGGGCCGCCCCTCGCGCCCTCCGCGCGCGCCGGGCTGCGCGCCCGGCTCGGCATCCCCGAGGGCGCCACCGCCGTCCTCTACGCCCCCACCCACCGCGACTACCTGCCGGGACACGTACCCGCGCTCGACCTCGGCGCCCTCGCGCGGGCGCTGCGCGAACGCGGCGCGCACGTCGTGCTGCTGGCCCGCGCGCACTACTTCCACGACGCCGCGCCGGCCGGCGCCCCGCCCGCCGGCGTCCTCGACGTCACCGCGCACCCCTCGCTCACCGAGCTGTGCCTCGCCTCCGACGCGCTGCTCACGGACTACTCGTCCGTGATGTTCGACTACGCCCTGCTCGGCCGCCCCATCGTGATCCACGCCGCCGACTGGGAGGCGTACCGGCTCGCGCGCGGCACGTACTTCGACCTCACCGCCGAGCCGCCCGGCCGCGTCTGCCGCACCGCCGGCGAGATCGCCGACACCTTCGCCACCGGCGCCCACACCGCCCCCGCCGCCGCGGCGCAGCTCGCGGCGTTCCGGCGCCGGTTCTGCCCGTACGACGACGGGCACGCCGCGGAGCGCGTGGTGCGGCACGTGTTCCTGGGCGAGGCGGGGCGCCCGCCGGTGCGGGGGCCCGGGGGTGCGGCGCGGGGCGTTCCGGGGGTGCTGCCGCGGCCGGCGGGGAGTGCGGTGGTGCGCAGCGAATGACGGAGGTGAGGCAGCGGAGCGTACGGAGACGGGGGCGCGGGACCCCGGTCGTACGAAGGGCGCGGCAGCCGGCCGTACGGACGGCGCAGGCACGCACACCGCGGACACCCAGGCCGGACGCAGGCACAACCGGCGCACGCGCACGGGACGCACGCTCACCCGACGCACGCAGGCCCGACACACGGAAGCCGGAGGTACGGATGACACAGACCCGCAGCGAGCGACCCGCCACCCCGCCGACGGCGCCCCCCGCCACCGGAGTCGGCCGCCCCCGCCCCGATCCCGTGCGGCCCGGCCCCTACCCCGCTTACGCCGCGGACGCCAACGGCGTGAAGCCCGGGCAGCCGTGGCTCGTGGCCCGCTACCGGCGCGCGGTGCCGCGGCGCGTGCGCCGGCTCGTCGTCGCCGTCGCCGGCCCCGCCGCCCGGCACCGGGTGCAGCGCGCGCTCGGCGCCGTCTCCCGGCGGGTCCCCGAGCCGGGGCAGCGCTCGGTGCTGCGCGCCCTGCGCGCCACCGGCCAACTCGGCCGCGCCGACCGCCGGGTCGTCCACTACCGCGGCCAGACGCGGCTCGCCGTCGTGGTCGGCTCCCCCACCCCGCTGCACGCCCGCAACGAGAACCTGCGCCTGGTCACCGGCGCCCTCGACGCCGCCGGCGTCGAGTACTTCGCCGTCCGCGGCTACGGCAGCGTCTCCACCGCCGTCGCCGTCCCCGCTGCCGCCCGCGCCCGCGCCGTCGCCGCGCTCACCGCCCTGTGCGCCGCGTACCCCGGCTACGTCTGCCTCCCCGACCGCCGCAAGCGCCCCGAGCGCCGGGTACGTCCCGCCGGCGACCCCGCCGCCTGGGAGGCGCTCGCCGGGGCGGCCGTCGTCCGGTTCGCCTGCTACTACGCCGATCGCGGCGGGCACACCCTGCTGGGCGCCGGCTACGGCTGCGACGTGGAGTTCTGGGCGGAGGAACCGTACGAGGAGGGCGAACCCGGCGCCCAGGGCGCGGGCGGCAGCCGGCTGGTGGCGCCCCGCTTCAACCGCGTCGTCGAGTCCGTACCGCACGACGGCACCTATGTGACCGCGCCCGGGCACCTCTTCACCCGCTTCGTGCTCCCCGGCTCCCTCGGCACCGTCCCCGACGTCCGCACCCGCCCCGAGCTGACGGTCCCGCTCCCCGATGACCTCCCCTTCCCCGTCGACGCCGTCTACACCTGGGTCGACGGGGACGACCCCGCCTGGCGCCGCCGCCGCGCTGCCGCGGGCGGTGTCCCGTACCACGCCGAGGCCGCGAACGACGCCCGCTACCTCAACCGCGACGAGCTGCGCTACTCGCTCCGTTCACTGCACCTGTACGCCCCCTGGATCCGGCACGTCTACCTCGTCACCGACGACCAGGCCCCGGACTGGCTCGACACCGCACACCCCCACCTGACGGTCGTCGACCACCGCGACATCTTCACCGACCCCGGCGTCCTGCCGACGTTCAACTCGCACGCCATCGAGAGCCAGTTGCACCACATCGACGGCCTGGCGGAACACTTCCTCTACTTCAACGACGACGTCTTCCTCGGCGCCCCGCTGCTGCCCGACCGGTTCTTCCTCCCCAGCGGCATCACCCGCTACTTCCCCTCCCGCGCGCTGCTGCCCTCCGGACCGCCGGACGCGGGCGACGTGCCGGTGTCGGTCGCGGGAAAGAACAACAGGGCGCTCCTCCAGCAGAGGTTCGGCACGTACATCACGCAGAAGATGAAGCACACGCCGCACGCCCTGCGGCGCAGCACCCTCGCCGAGATCGAGGAGCGCTTCCCCGAACGGCACCGGCAGACCGCGGCGAGCCGCTTCCGCAGCGCCACGGACCTGAGCATCCCGTCCGCGTTCCACCACTACTACGCGGCGTTCACGGGCCGCGCGGTGCCCGGGCAGATCCCGTACGACTACTTCGACCTCGCCCACCCGGATCTCGCCGCCCGCCTCCAGCGGCTGCTTCGCCGCCGCGACCGGAACGTCTTCTGCCTCAACGACACGCTCTCCGGCGCGGGCGACCTGGCCCGGCAGGTGGAGCTGGTCCGCCCCTTCCTCGACGCGTACTTCCCCGACCCCAGCCCGTTCGAGATCCCGTTCACGCGCTCGCGGCCCGGCCCGAGCCCGTTGGAGAGGTGAGCAGGTCATGCCCCTGGCCGTCCGCACCCCGGTCGATCCGGCCGCGCCGCCCGGCACCGGCGCGTACCCCCGCGCGCTGAACGTGCTCAGCCGGAAGGAGACCGCGGTCCAGCGCCAACTGCGCCGCGCGGGCCTCGCGGGGTACGAGCCGCTGACGCAGGCGACGCTGCTGACCGTCGCGCAGTACGCGCCCCCGCACACGGCCGTGTACGACATCGGCGCGCACATCGGGCTGTACGCGGCCCTCGTCGACCTCGTCCACGGCGCCAAGCGGCTGCAGACGGTCGCCTTCGAGCCGACCCCGCGCACGGCGGAGCTGTGCCGCGGCCTGCGCGACGGCAACGGACTGGGCTTCGACGTACGGCAGATGGCGCTGTCGGACCGCAGCCGCACGGCGGAGCTGTTCCTGTCACTGAAGGCTGAGAGCTCCAACTCCCTCAACGCCGCGCACCGCGCGCACACGGAGTCGGTACGGGTGCCGGTCGGCACGGTCGACGACTTCGCGGAGCGACACGGGCACGCGCCCCACCTCATCAAGATCGACGTCGAGACGCACGAGCCCGAAGTCCTCGCGGGCGCGGCCGGGGTGCTGCGCGAGCACCGCCCGTGGATCGTCTGCGAGGTCCTGCCGAGCACGGACGCGGCGGCGATGGCGGCGGCGCTGTCGCCACTGGCGGAGCTGGGGTACGGGCTGCACCTCATCCACCCCGAGACGCCGTGGCGCGCGCACGACGCGAAGAGCTACGCGCCGCACGTCCAGGGCCAGTGCCGCGACTGGCTGTTCGCACCCGAGCCGCTGACGGACGAGTTCTACGCGGCGCAGCGCGCGTGGCTGCGGGCGGTGCTGGCGTGCGGCAAGGAGGAGAACCTGCTCGTGCCGCCGGGTGAGCCGTTCCCGCGGGGGTGGAACGCGCCGCACGGTGCGCCGGGGGCGCCGCCCCGGCCGCGGCGGGGGCTGGAGGCGCGGCTGCCGCGGATGTGGCGGCAGGCGGCGGGCCGGTGAGCGGGGATCCGGTTCGTACGGGGCATGGCGGTGCGACCGTGAACGGGGACGCGGCCCGTACAAACGTCGCGGAAGAGGCCGCGGGCGGCTGGCGGTGGGGGGGTGCCGCCTTCGGGCTGCTGCTCCAGCTCTGCTGCGTCGCCTACGCCGCCCGCCACGTCTCCCCCGCCGCCCTCGGCGCCTACGCCGTGGCCCTCACCGCCGTCCACCTCCTCGCCCACCTCGCCGGCAGCGCCATCGCCGCCTCCCTGCGCCGACCCGGGCCACCGGCCCGGCCCACCGCCCATGCCGCGCTGCGGCTCGCCGCGATCACCGGGCTCACCGGCTTCGCCGTCGCCCAACTCGCCGCCCCGCTGCCCGCCCTGCTCCTGCACACCCCCGACACCACCCCGCTCCTCCGCCTCCTCGCCTGCGCCTTCCTCTGCCGGCCCGCCGCCGACGCCGCGCTCACCGCGCTCCGCCGCGCGGGCCGCCCCCGCGCCGTCGTGCTCACGGACGCCGGCGGCCAGGCGGCCGGCGCCGCGACCGGCATCCTGCTGCTCGCCGGGGGCGTCAACCCCCTCGGCCTGGCCGCCGTGCTGCCGGTCTCGGCGGCGGTCGCGCTCGGCGCCGCGGCGCTGCTCCTGTCCCGTACGCCGCTGCCGGACGGCCCTCCGGTGCAGGCCGCGTCGCTGATCCGCGTCTCGCGGTTCGCGGCCGGGTTCGGGCTGCTGCGGCTGGTCGCCGCGGGCGCGCCGCTGTGGGCGGTCTGCGGGCTGCTGGGTCCGGGCGCGGCGGGCGTGTACTCGCGCGCCTGGGTGCTGTGCGAGGTGCCGGTGACGGGGTACGGCCGGGTGGCGAACCGGGCGGCGGGCGGGGGCCGCGGGGCCGATCGCCACCCGCCGTCCCGGCCCGTACGCCGCGTCGACGTGCCCACCGCCCGCCTCGCCGTCACCGCCGCCTCCGCCGCGGCCTTCGCCGGATTCGGCGCCGTGGCGGGAGCCGGGCCCGCCGCGCTGGCGCTGCTCCTCGGGCCCGGCTGGGAGTCCGCGACGGCGCTCGTGCCGTGGCTCTGCGCCGCGGCGGCGCTCCACCTCGTCTACTCCGCGGGCTGCTCCCTCGACCTCGCCCGCGGCCGCCGCCGCGAACTCTTCGGTACGCACCTGGTGGTGCTCCTCGCCACCGCCGCCGCCCTCGCCCTCGTCCTCCCGTGGCGCGGCTCGGGCTCCGCCCTGCCGCTGCTGGCCTGCGCGGCGGCGGCCGGTCCCGCCGCGGGGCACGCGCTGCAGTTGGCGCGGTGGGGGCGGTGCGGGCTGGTGCGGGTACGGGAGGTGCTGCGGGCGCACGCGGTGCACGGCGGCATCGGGGCGGCGGCCGGGGCGCTGGCGACGCTGGCCGGCTCCGCGGCGGCGGAACCGGGTCCCGCGCTGCTCTACGGTCTGCTGGCGCTCGCGCCCGTGGCCCTGCTCTGCGCGGGGCTGCACGAGCAGTTGCCGCTCTCCGCGGCGCTGTCCGGCCGCCGCCCGGGCCCGGCGCCCGCACCGCGGCCCCGGACGTCCGGCAGGACTCCGGCGCCCCGCGGCACGGCGGGTGCCCCGGTCCCGTAGCGCCGCCGTACGCGCCGGGTCGGAGCGCGGTCCGTCCGCAACCGGCCCCACGCGCGTCGCGTCAGCGCGGCGGCACGCTCGCGCGCTCCCCCGGCTCCCCCGGCTCCGCCGTGCCGCGGGGGTACGTGCGCACCGCGACCAGCTCCGCGCACAGCTCCTCCCACGCCCGCGTCACCCCCTCCGCCGCGAACCGGCCGGTCCCCGCAAGGGCGTTGGCGCCCAGCCGGTGCAGCAGCTCCGCGTCCGCCGCCATCAGCCGCGCCATCGCGTCCGCCAGCGCGTCCACGTCGTCCGGCGGCACCAGCAGCCCGTCCACCCCGTCCCGTACGACGTCCGCCGCCCCGCAGCCGTCGTCGTACGCGACCGCCGGCACCCCCGCGGCGTACGCCTCCAGCACCCCGGCGCTCCCCGAAGGCAGCACCGCGAGGCTCGCCTTGGCCCACTCCGCCGCCATGTACGGGCTGGGGCCCAGCAGTTCCACCCGCTCGTACAGACCCAGCTCCGCCACCTGCCCGCGCAGCCGCGGCAGCTCGGGACCCGCCCCGAACACCCGCAGCCGCCAGCGGGAGCCGGCCGGCGACGCCGCCGCGAAGGCGGCGACGGCGTGGTCCGCCCGGTTCTGCGGGCCCGCGAGCACCGCCGTCCGCGTCGTACGCGACGACCGCGGCCGGAAGCCGTCCGGGGCCGGGTACGGAATCGCCGCAAGCCCCGGCGCCGCGGGCCCCCGCGCCGCCGCATCCAGCCGCCGTCGCGCCCCTTCCGTCCGTACCACCACCGCATCGCACTCCCCCGTCCCCGCCGGCAGCACCCCCTTCCCCGCCCACGGCGAGTCGTGGATCCGCACCACTTCCGCCGGGGCGTGGTCCGCGGCGGCGCGCAGCAGCGCGGGCGATGCCGTGACGAGGACGTCGGTGTCCAGGGTGCGCAGGGCGAGGGTGAGTTCGGTGTCGGTCACTGCGTCGAAGTCCGGGTCCAGGGCGGGGTCGACGAGCGCGCTGGGCGCGGCGGCGAGCCGCTGCCGGACGCGGTCGGTGAGGGCGGTGGGCCGCAGCGGTACGGGGACGGGGCCGGTGCGGTCGACGAGGTGGCGCAGCGCGACGCGGGGGCCGGGCACGGCGTGCGGCCGGTCGCGGGTGCGGAAGACGCTGACGACCTCGACGTCGTGGCGCGCGGCGAGGTGGCCGGCCCGGGTGAGGACGGCCTGCGGCACGTCGCCCGGCTCGTCGGCGCGGGAGAGCAGGAAGACGATCCTCACGCCCGTACGCCCTCCCCGTGCGCCCCCGCGCGCTCGTAAGGGGACGGCACCGGGAAGTACCCCTCCAGAAACGCCTTCACCCCTCGGGGAAGCGTGCCGTCGAGACGGAGACAGAAGAGGTCGGTGTCGCGGCGGGCGGACAGCCGGTCGAGCCGCCGCGGCTCGTGGCCGCCCGCGGTCTCGACGCGCGGCGGCCCCGTGCGGCGCCCGGCGGGGAGTGCGCGGCCGAGGAACACGTCGTCGGCGAGGGGCAGTACGTGCGTGGCGAGGGCGTCGAGGGGGTGGCGGCGGTCGACGACGGCGAGGCCGGGGCGGGCGGTGTCCAGCCAAGGAGGCGGGGTTTCCGCGACGACGTAGGTGTGCCGGATCCAGGGCGCGAACATCGCGAGGGAGCGGAGCGAGTAGCGCAGCGCAGGGCCGGTGGTGGTGTAGACGGCGTCGACGGGCGGGCGGGGGTCGGTGACGAACTCGCGGAGCGTGGGGAACGCGCGGCCGGCCACGTACAGCACGGCGGTCGGCGCCAGCGACGGAAGCGTGGCGCCGAGCGCGGTGGGGGCAAGCGGAGTCGCGTACGCGCCGCCGCGGTGGCGGCGCTGCCAGAACTCGATGTCGCAGCCGTGGCCCGAGCCGTAGCGGAGGGTGCGGCCCGAGGTGAGGTACGGGCGGTAGAGGCGCAGCGCGGGCGGTTCGCCCGCGGCGGTGAGCAGTTCGGCGGGGACGGGGACGTCGGGGTGGCGGGGAGAGAGGGCGTAGACGGCCTGGCCGGGGTACGCGCCGGCCAGCGCCCGGCAGGTGCGCGAGCGCAGGCCCGCGTCGACGGCGAGGCGGTGGCGGGGGGCGGCGCCGGGGCCGGTCTCGTCGGGGTCGCGCAGCAGGAGGTACGGCACGTCGGCCGCCTCCAGCGCGTCCGCGGCGAGGCGCAGGCTGGCGGCATACGCGTCGGCGGCGAGGAGGTCGTCCCGTACCTCCGCCAACTGCCCCGCCGCCCGCACGAGTCGCCCGCCGCCCCCGCTCCCTGCGGCCCGTACCGCCTCCTCCCACCGCCGCCGCTCGGCGTCCGCGGGCGCGGAGGCGGGCGCGGGCGCGGAGGCGGGCGCGGGCGCGGGGTGTGGCGGCAGGGAGCGGGGCGGCCCGGCGGGGAGGGTCGCGGCGCGGTGGAAGGCGGCGCGGTCGGCGCGGTCGCGCTGGCGGCGGGGTTCGTCGTCGCGAAGCGCGGCCAGTTCGGTCAGGAGGGCGTGCCAGCGCCCGGCGGCGTGCGCGTCGTCGGGGATGGCCGCGACGCGCGGCGCCGCCGGGCCCAACTCCGCCTCGTACGCCGCCCGGTCGGCCTCCGCCGGTACGACCACCGCGTCCAGCTCCGGCGCGCCGGGCGGCGGCGGGTGGCCGGGGCGGGGGGCGCGGTGGACGGTGAGGGTGCGGGCGGGAGCGTGGGCGCGGACGGCGGGTACGAGGCCGGGGGCGGCGGTGACGAGGACGTCGGCGTCGAGCGTGCGCAGCGTGGCAGGGCCGGGATCGGCGGCGAACGCCACGTCGTGGTGTGCCGCGAGGCTCCGTACGACACCGTCCTGGGCCGCGGCGGCGGGGTCCGCCAGGAACGTGATCCTCACCGGGCCTCCCCCACGGCCTCGGTGACGACGACCAGCCGGCCGGCGGCGGTGTACCGCGGGGCGATCCGGACGACGGCGCCGGAGTCGGCGATGAGCAAACGGTTCGGCAGCCGGTGTACGCGCCCGGGGTCGGCGACGTCGCCGAGCAACCGCCCCACCGGGAGCGCGGCCGCGTACCCGGCGGCCCGTACCCGTACCTCCCACTCCCGCTCGCCGCTCCACCCGGCCACCCGCGTCAGCTCGGCACCTCCGACCCGGGCCACGAACCGCCCGCCCCCGCCGTCGGCCACCGGCAGCGCACACACGCCCCCGGCTTCGCCGCGCCCCACGAGTTCGCACCCGAACTCCCCGCCGCCCGCCGGGGCGGGTCCGCGCCGCGCGTCCTCCGCGGCCCGCGACCGGGGCAGCCGGACGGTCCACCGCCCCACCGGGGGCGCATCCGCCGGCCCCACCACCCGTCCGTGCACCGCCAGCTCCGTCCAGCCCGTCTCCACCCGCTCCACCTCCGCATGCGGCGGCAACCGCACCACCCGCAGCGCGACGGCGCCCCCGTCCCCTGATGCCGCGAAGGTGATCCGCCACCCGTCGGGATGCGGCGGATCGAGAAGTGTCGGCCCCGCCGCCGACCCGGCGCCCGGATCCGCGGCGAAGCCCGCCGCCGCCACCGGCACCCCGCCCGTCGCTGCCCTCAGCCCGTACCCCCGGCGCCGCCGGCCGCCCACCGCCAGCTCGACGCCCAACTCCCGCGCGTCCCCCTCCCGCACCGCGATCACGTCAAGACCGTGCCCCGCCCCTGCGCCCCTCCGCCGCCCCGTGCCGGCCCCGTCCGAGACCTCCGGCTCCAGCACGTACGTCCCGAACGCCCGCTCCCCCGCCACCTCCAGCGGCCGCGCCCGGCCCGCCACCCGCAGCCACGCCCCCGACCGGCCCGCCCCGCCCGCCGGCAGCCGCACGCACACGTTCAGCGTCCGCCCGTCCAGCACCGACAGGTGCTCGGCGTCCAGACAGCCCGCCGCCGCCCTCACCCCGGCAGCTCGTACGCGCTCGGCACCGGGAAGTACGCCTCCAGGAACGCCCCCAGGAGACCCGGCGCCCCCGTGCCCCTGGCCCGGATCACCGTCCGGTTCCGCGCGGCCAGCAGCCCCCGCAGCACGGCGTCCGTGCCGGGCGCCGCCAGGTCCACGTCCGCGTAGCGCAGCGTCGCGGCCGCCGCGCGGCCGGTGTGGGCGGCGTAGTGGTGGTACAGCGACGACGGGATCGCGAGGTCGTCGCGGCGCGGGTCGCGGTGGGCGGCCGTCGCCACGTGCCGGTCGCCGAACTCGCGCTCGATCTCGCACAGCACGCTGCGCCGCAGCGGGTGCGGGGCGTGCCGCAGCGGCTCCTGTACGGGCGAGACGAAGAACCGCGTGAGGCCGTTGGCGAGGAAGAACTGCTCGGGGACGGTCTCGGTGCCCAGGAAGAGGCGGTCGCCGAAGTACAGGAAGTGCTCGGCGAGGCCCTCGATGTGGTGCAGTTGGCTCTCGACGGCGCGCGGGTTGGACGTCGGCAGCACGGTCGGGTCGGCGAAGACCTCGCGGTGCCCGACGACGTGGAGACCCGGGTGCGCGGTGTCCAGCCACGGCGGCTCGCCGTCGTCGGTGAGCAGGTGGATGCGGCGGAGCCAGGGCGCATAGGTGGCGAGGGAGCGCAGCGCGTAGCGCAGTTCCGGGTCGGTCCAGGTGAACACCGCGTCGATCGCGTACGTGACGTCCTCGGGCAGCGGGTGCGCGAACTCCTCGCGGGTACGCAGCGTGAGCCGGCCGCAGCCCCAGGAGCCGCGGTCGGTCATCTTCACGGTGGTGGCACCGGCCGGGACGCTGTCGGCGACGCGGCCGGGGCGGGGCGCGAGCAGCCGGTCACCGGTGGCGTCCTCGTGCCAGAACTCCACCTCGCAGCCGGAGTCGGCGCCGATGACGAGCCGCAGCCCCGGCTCGGTGCGGTACCAGGTGAGGTGCAGCACGTCGGCCTTCTCCAACTGCTGCCAGACGCCCGGCTCGTAGCCGGGCACGAGGCGCGGGTACGCACCGGCCGCGCCGCCCCCCGCGGGACCGGCCCCGTGCCCCGCACCGGACCCCGTGCCCGCACCGGACCCCGTCCCCGCGCCCGCGCCCGCCACCACCGTCACGTACGCGGGCTGCACCCGGCACAGCCGGGCCAGCGCCCGGCACGCCCGGCGGCGCTGGTCCGCGGGCACGGCGACGACGGAGGGGCCGCCCGCCCGGCCCCGGACCGCGAAGTACGGGACACCGGCCGTCCGCAGCGCCCGGGTGACCTTGAGCACCCCGACGCGGCGGGCCTGCACCGGGGAGAGCGCGCGCTGCAGATGCGCGATGCGCGGCCGGCCGTCGACGGTGATGACGACGCGGCCGGGCGCCTCGCTGGCGGCCTGCTCGCGGCGGGCCTTGAGGGCGGCGCGGAGCCGGTCGGCGTGGTGCGGTGCGGTGAGGACGGCGAGGTGGCGGCGGACGGCGCGGGGAAGCGCGCGTCGGTACGCGGCGACGACGGATGCCGTGCCGGGGCCGACGCGCGGCGGTCGCTGATCCGTGGCTGTCTGCCCCATGCGGGACAAACTACGTCATTCGCCCGCCCCGGACTTCGAGCAACGCCCCGCGCCGCCGCCCTCCTACCGGTTCGTCCGCAGCAGCGTGCGCATCGTCCGCATCGCCACGGACAGGTTCGCCAGGTCGAACGACTCCGACCCCTGGATCTCCTCCAGCGTGCTGCGCGCCCGCCCCAGGATCGCGGTGTTCTTCGCCTCCCAGGTCTTGAACCGCAGCTCCGGCGTGATCGCCTCGCCCTCCGCCTCCGGCTCCGCCGACAGCACCGCCGCGGTGAGCAGCGCGTGCGCCGCGTACAGGTCCTCGCGGATCGCCGCGCGGGCCATGGACTGCCACCTGTCGGCCCGCGGGAGTTCCACGATGCGGTCCATCAGGTTGCTGATGTGCAGCCGGTCGCCGAGGTCGTAGTACACCTCCGCGACGTCCAGCGGCTCGTGCCCGGTGCGGTCGGCGACCGCGACGATGTCCATCGCCGGGAACGCCGCCGAGAACGTGGCCACCCGCTGCGCCAGCTCGGCCGGGACGCCGTTGTCGGTCAGCTCGTTCTGGTTGCGCTCGTACCACTCCAGGTCCGTGCCGCGCAGCAGCTTCGGCAGCGCCGCCCAGACCTGCCCGATGCGCTCGCTGAAGAAGTCGATCGTCTCGCCGAGTTGCAGCGGCTGCGGCCGGTTGTTGAGCAGCCAGCGGGTGGCGCGCTCGACCAGCCGGCGGGAGTGCAGCCGGATCCGGGTCTGGATGTCGGCGGCGATGACGTTGTCGAGGGTCTCGACCTCGTCCCAGAAGTCGCCGAGGTGGAAGATCGCGCGGGCCGCGGTGTGCGCCCGTACGATCTCCTCGGTCGACGCGCCGGTCTCCTCCTTCAGCCGGTGCACGAACGTCGTACCGCCGGTGTTGACCGTGTCGTTGACCAGCACGGTGGTGACGATCTCGCGGCGCAGCGCGTGCGCGCGGATCTGGTCGGGGAAGCGGTCGCGCAGCGGCTGCGGGAAGTACGCGAACAGCAGCCGCTCCAGATACGGGTCGTCGGGCAGCCCGGTGGCGACCAGGTTCTCCGCCGTGGTGATCTTCGTGTAGCCCAGCAGCACCGCCAGCTCGGGCTGGGTGAGGCCCAGGCCCGCGGTGAGGCGCTCCCGCACCTGCTTCTCGCCGGGCAGGAACTCCAGGTCCCGGTCGAGCGCGCCCTCCTTGCTCAGCTTGCGCATGTACCGGTGGTGGGCCTGGAGCAGGCTGGGGGCTTGCGCGACGGCGTTGGCCAGGGCGGTGTTCTGCGCGTAGTTGTTGCGCAGCACCAGCGCGGCGACCTCGTCGGTCATCTCCCCCAGCAGCTTGTTGCGCTGCTTGACGGTCATGTCGCCGTCGCCGATGACCTGGTTGAGCAGGATCTTGATGTTCACTTCGTGGTCGGACGTGTCCACGCCGGCGCTGTTGTCGATCGCGTCGGTGTTGATCTTGCCGCCCTTGCCTCCCCCACTGAGCGCTTCGCGCTCGTGGGCGGTACCCCCGGGCCCGCCGAACCGCGCGAACTCGATCCGGCCGAGCTGCGTGAGCCCGAGGTTGCCGCCCTCGCCGACGATCCGCGCCCGTACGTCGATGCCGTCCACCCGGATCGCGTCGTTCGCCCGGTCGCCCACGTCGGCCTGCGCCTCCGCCGAGGACTTCACGTACGTACCGATGCCGCCGTTCCACAGCAGGTCGACCGGCGCCTGGAGGATCGCCTTCATCAGCTCGGCCGGCGTCATCTTCGCGGCGCCGTCGCGGATCCCGAGCGCCCGGCGCATCTTCGCGTTCACCGGGATCGCCTTGGCCTTGCGGGAGAACACCCCGCCGCCCTCGGAGAGCTTGCGGGTGTCGTAGTCCTCCCAGGAGGAGCGCGGCAGCTCGAAGAGCCGGCGGCGCTCGGCGTAGGAGACGGCCGGGTCCGGGTCGGGGTCGACGATGATGTGGCGGTGATCGAACGCGGCGATCAGCCGGGTGTGCTCGCTGAGCAGCATCCCGTTGCCGAAGACGTCACCCGACATGTCGCCGATGCCGACGGCGGTGAAGTCCTCCGTCTGGCAGTCCACGCCCAGCTCGCGGAAGTGCCGCTTGACCGACTCCCAGGCGCCGCGGGCGGTGATGCCCATGCCCTTGTGGTCGTAGCCCGCGGAGCCGCCGGAGGCGAACGCGTCGCCGAGCCAGAAGTCGTACGAGACGGCGACCTCGTTGGCGATGTCGGAGAAGGTCGCGGTGCCCTTGTCGGCGGCGACGACCAGGTACGTGTCGTCCTCGTCGTGCCGGACGACGTTCTTGGGGTGCACGACCTCGCCGCCGACGAGGTTGTCGGTGATGTCGAGCATGCCGTAGATGAACGTCTTGTAGCAGGCGATGCCTTCGGCCAGCCAGGCATCCCGGTCCGCCGACGGGTCCGGCAGCCGCTTGCCGACGAAGCCGCCCTTGGCGCCGGCCGGGACGATGACGGTGTTCTTCACCTCCTGCGCCTTGACCAGGCCCAGGATCTCGGTGCGGAAGTCCTCGCGCCGGTCGGACCAGCGCAGCCCGCCGCGCGCGACCTTGCCGAAGCGCAGGTGCACGCCCTCGACGCGCGGCGAGTACACCCAGATCTCGTACTCCGGGCGCGGCTCGGGCAGTCCGGGGATGGCCTGCGGGTCGAGCTTCAGCGACAGGTACGAGTGCCAGGACTTCCCGTCGCCGTCGTGCTGGAAGTAGTTGGTCCGCAGCGTGGCCTGGATGACGGTGAGGAACGAGCGCAGGATGCGGTCCTCGTCGAGCGAGGCCACCTGGTCCAGCGCGCCGTTCAGCTCCTCCAGGATGCCGTCCGTCAGCTCCCGCCCGGCGTGCTGCCGCTCCGGTGCCATGCGCGCCTCGAAGAGGCTCACCAGCAGCCGGGTGGTGTGCACGTTGGTACGGAGGGTGTCCTCCATGTACGCCGGGCTGAACTTCGAGCCGGCCTGGCGCAGATAGCGGGCGTACGCGCGCAGCACCATCGCCTGCCGCCACGTCAGCCCGGCGACGGGCACGAGGGAGTTGAGCCCGTCGTCCTCCGCCTCGCCGTTCCACACCGCGGCGAACGTCTCCTGGAAGCGCTCGCGCGCGTCCTCGCCGACCTCGAGGCCGCCGCCGTTCTGCGACGGCGGGAACACCAGCCCGAAGTCCGAGACCCACGCGTCGGTGACGCCGCCGCCGCAGCGCAGCACGTACGGCCGCTCCTCGGTGACCTCGACGCCGAGGTTGTGCAGCACGGGCAGCACGCGGGTCAGCGAGAACGGCGCGCCCGCCCCGTACACCTTCAGCCGGCGCTCGTTGGGCGCGGCGCCCACCGGCTCGTAGAGGCTGAGGGCGAACTTGGCGGCGCCGCCGCGCGCGCTGAGCTTCTCGAAGTGCTGGAGGTCGGAGACGGCCGCGCGGGGCGCGAAGTCCTCCTTGTACCCCTCGGGGAAGGCGCCGGCGTAACGGTGCGCCAGCTCGGCGGCGCGCTCCTCGCCGAACTCGGCGACCAGCGCCTCGGTGAAGCCGTCGTTCCAGGAACGGGAGGCGTCCGCGAGGCGGTTCTCGATGCGGTGGACGTCGGTCTCGGTCAGCTCGCGCAGCCCGGTGCCGGGGTCGACGCGGACGACGAAGTGCAGCCGGGACAGGACCGACTCGGTGTTCCAGGCGGTGAAGTCGACGGAGGTGCCGCCCAGCTCCTCCTTGAGGATGTCGACGAGCCGCAGCCGCACGGAGGTGGTGTAGCGGTCGCGCGGCAGGTAGACGAGCGCCGAATAGTAGCGCCCGTACTCCTCCTGCCGGAGGAACAGCCGCAGCCGCCGGCGCTCCTGGAGGTACAGCACGCTGATGACGATGGACTGCAGCTCCGCGACGGGGATCTGGAACAGCTCGTCGCGGGGGTACGTCTCCAGGATCTGCAGCAGGTCGCGGCCGTCGTGGCTGTTGGGCGTGAAGCCGGCCCGGCTGAGGACCTCGGCGACCTTGCGGCGGACCACGGGCACGCGGCGTACGGACTCGGTGTACGCGGCGGAGGAGAACAGGCCGAGGAAGCGCCGCTCGCCGACGACGTTGCCCTCGGCGTCGAACTTCTTCACGCCGACGTAGTCGAGGTAGGCCGGGCGGTGCACGGTGGCGCGGCTGTTGGCCTTGGTGAGCACCAGCATGCGGTGCTCACGGGCCTTCGCGCGCACGTCGGCGGGCAGCCGGTGGAAGGACTCGGAGGCCGGCTGCGGCTTGCCGTCGTCCTTGGCGAACGCGGCGTGCGACGGGTCGGCGCGCAGGATGCCGAGACCGGTGCCGGGGACGGCGGTCAGCTCCTCGCCGTCGCTGTTGACCGTCAGGCGGTACTCCCGGTAGCCCAGGAAGGTGAAGTGGTCGGCGGCGAGCCAGCGCAGCAGCTCCCTGGCCTCCTCGACCTCCTGCGTGGGCATGTCGTCCGGCAGCGGCTCCTCGTCGAGGTCGTCGGCGATGCGCAGCGCGGAGTCGCGCATCTTCTGCCAGTCCTCGACGGCCTCGCGGGCGTCGGACAGCACCCGCATCAGGTCGGCGGTGATCTGCTTGAGGTCCGCGCGGTCGGACTCGCGGTCGATCTCGACGTGGATCCAGGACTCGATGACGGCGTCGTGCGGCAGGTCTTCGAGGCCGCGGGCGTACGGCGGCGAGGCGTTCGGGTCGCGGCCGGCGTCCAGGACCTCCAGCAGCTTGCCGGTGACGTCCCGGCGGACGACGATCTGCGGATGGATCACCAGATGAATGCCGCGCCCCTGGCGAGACAGCTCATTGGTGACGGAGTCCACCAAAAACGGCATATCGTCCATTACTACTTCGACGACACTGTGACTGGACGTCCAGCCGTTCTCCTCGACCGTGGGCGTGTGCACCCGCACGTTGGCGGTGCCCTGCGGGCGGTTCTGAGCCAGGCGGTAGTGGGAGAGCGCGGCGCCGAAGACGTCGACCGGGTCACGGCCGAGCAGATCCTCGGGCGCGGTATGCAGGTAATAGCGCTGGAGGTACGCGTCGAGGGTCTCGGGAGGCAATCCCCCCTCACCCGTCCCGTCCACCCGCGCGGCCCGCGCGAGCAGCTCGTTCTTGGCTTCAGCCAGCTTGATCTGCATGGTCCTCAGGCTCCTGTCGCGCGCCGTTGCGTGACGGTTCTTGTGGGCCGGGAGTGTTCCCCGGCCCTTGCTGACGAGCGGGCACGGCACCGCGGCCCGGATGCCTCCGGGCCCTGCGCGGCATCGTGCCGGAACGGGAAACTCATCGGTCCGCTTCCGGCCATCATCGGGCGGCGGCACCGGTTTCGCCGATCAGCCGTCCCCCCGTCGGGGTCCCCGGCGCCGACCGACGCCGGGAGGGGCGCGGTGGTGGCCCCGCGGGCCCCGCCTCCGTCGCCCCCATGAGATATCGGGCTGATCACGCCCACCAGGCTATCCCCTAGGGGCTGGGCGCCGTCCACGGCCGAATGTGTACAAACGCAGCCCCCGTTCTTTGACGATCCGCACAGCTTCTCCAGCCTGCGGAGCGTCCTTCACCTGGACTAAAGCCTTCCGTATGGCCCTGTTGGGTCCGGCGTGCCGGGAGGTGGCGAACGTCACCATCGGAGCGTATGAGCGAGGGGTGCGGCCCGGTGCCGGACGGGCCGCCCGGGGCGCGTTACGCCGCCAGCTCGTCCGCCGCCGCGACCGCCTCCGCCAGGCTGTCCACCACCGGGACGCCCGCGGCCTCCAGGCTCGCGCGGCTGTGCGAACCGCCGGTGTAGAGCACGGCCCGTACCCCCGCGTGCCGCGCGGCCGTGGCGTCGTCCACCGCGTCCCCGATCACGACCGTACGGGCCGGGTCTATGCCCTGGAGCGCGCCGAGGTGGCGCACCATGTGCGTGGCCTTCCCGCTGTCGGACGGGCCGGTGCGGCCGTCGATCCGTACGAAGTGGTCCGCGATGCCGTGCGAACGCACCATCGGCAGCAGTTGCTCGTGCGGCGCGAGGGAGCACAGCGACTGCGTCTGGCCCGCGGCCCGCCGCTGCGCCAGCAGCTCCGCCGCGCCGTCGGCGAGGGCGGCCGCCTCGGCGCGCACCCAGTAGTGCCGGTGGAAGGTCTCGTCCATGATCTCCCACTCCTCGGCCGTCGGCAGCCGGCCCAGCAGCCGCTCGTAGAACCGCGGCACCGGAACGCAGTACAGCTCGCGATAGCGCTCCAGCGTGATGGGCGGCAGGCCCAGCTCGGTGAAGGAGGCGTTCGTCGCCTCTATCACGGCGTGGATGTCGTGGAAGAGAGTGCCGTTCCAGTCCCAGACGAGGTGTGTACGCACCCCAGAACGGTAACCGGCCGGTCTGACAACCGGGCCGGAGAGCCGCGCCGGTATCCCGGGCGGCCCCGGCGGCTCAGCCGACGAGGTTCCCGATCTCCTGTACGCCGTACCAGAGCAGCTCGTGGTCCTCGGCGCCGTCGACCGTGAACCGCGCGTCGTCGTCGCCGGCGTCGGCGGCGCCCAGCGCGGCCACGGCGGCCGCGACGTCCGCCGCCGCGTCGTCCGCGTCCACGTGCACCGCCGCGGCGAGCTTCAGCGGCACGGCGGCCGCGACCCGGACCTCGCCGATCGCGGCCGGGTCCATCCCCCGATCGGGGTCGGCCGCCGCGGCGCCCTCGGGCAGCTCCACCGCGACCACGACCCGGCGCGGCGGGGCGCCGGGGGCGGGGGCGATCGCCAGCAGCCGCAGCGACGCCTGGGCGGCGCGGGTGAGGGCCGCGTACTCCAGCTCTTCGAGGTTGTCCGAGACGTACCACTCGCGCAGCGCCGGGGTCACGGCGTAGGCCACGAGCGGCGCCGGGCCCAGCTCACCGGCCTCGTGTGCCCGCGCCAGGCCGGGCAGGGTCAGGGGGACGTACACGCGCATGGGCGAACTATACGGCGGCGGTCCCCCGTCCGAGTGGGTCGGCCGGGCCCGCGGCGACGCCACCGTGTGCGAGCCCCGTCGCAGGCGCGACGGGGCGGCGGGCGGGCGCCGGAGGGGGTGCGTCACCTGGAGGGGTGAATCCTCCGGGGGCCGGGCGAGGAGGCGGGGGACGTTGCGGAGTGACGAGGCGCGCCGGTAGACCTTCGGGCATCGCGAACCACACGCATCACGGGGGTGACAGCGTGACGACCACACGCACGCGGCCGGAAGGCGGGCCGGAGCGGAACGAGCCGGCCGCAGACACGGGGACCGGCGACGAACGGACCGGGAACGAACGAGTCGGGAACGAACGGACCGGGGACCAACGGACTGGGAACCAACGGGCCGGAGACGCACCGGCCGGGAACGCACCGGCCGGGGGCGCCGTGGCCGGCCGGCCACACGAACCGGCGCACGGGCCGCCGCACCGCTCGCCGCACGGCGCGGCATCCGACGCGGCACACCGCCGGAGCCCGGCCCGCCGGCCACCGCGCGGGAAACCGCGGCGGCCCCGCGGCCGCACCGCCCCGCCCGGCCGGCGCGACACCCGCCGCCCCGGCCGCCCGCCCGCGCGCCGCCCACCGGCGGAGCTGCGCCCGCACGAGTGGTTCGCCGAACGGCTGATGCTCGCGCTCAGCGGCCAGCGGCCGATGCACTGGCTCCTCGGCCACACCACGGGCCGCGCCTACGACCAACTCGCCGCGTTCGCGGACGACCTGCCCCTGCGCGAAGGACCCCGCCCGGAACTGCGGGCCTGCGGCTACTGCCGCCCCGCGCCCGACGCCATCGAGGGCTTCGCCCGCATCGCCGTGGGCGACCGGCTCCGCGCCCTGGCCTTCCGCCTGGAACTGGGCCCCGACCACCGCTGGCGCTGCGCCGCGGTCGAAATGGCCCCGAGCCCGGAGGGGACCGCATGACGACGGCGGGGCCGGTCCTCCCGGACCGGCCCCGCCGTGCGATGACGTACTACGGCATCACTTCTTGCGCCGCTTGCCCTTCGAGCCGCCCTTCTGGGCCTTGCGGCGCTCCGCGCGGGTGCGGCCGTCGCCGGAGCCGCCGGAGGTGGCGGCCTGGGCGCCGTCGGTGGCCAGCTCGCCCTCCTCGACGCCGCCCTCCGCCGTGGGGGCGGAGAAGTGCAGCCGGTCGGGGCGCTGCGGCTGGTCGAGGCCCTTGGCGAGGATCGCCGGGGCCGGGGTCGCGTCCTGCGGCGCGGCGTCGGCGGGCGCCGCGTCCTGCACCGGGACCTCCTCGACCTGCTGCTCGACCTGGACCTCCAGGTTGAACAGGTAGCCGACGGACTCCTCCTTGATGCCGTCCATCATGGCGTTGAACATGTCGAAGCCCTCGCGCTGGAACTCCACCAGCGGGTCCTTCTGCGCCATCGCGCGCAGTTGGATTCCCTCCTGGAGGTAGTCCATCTCGTAGAGGTGCTCACGCCACTTGCGGTCCAGCACCGACAGCACGACGCGGCGCTCCAGCTCGCGCATGATCTCCGAGCCGAGCTGCTCCTCGCGCTTGTCGTACTGCGCGCGGACGTCCTCCTTGACCATGTCCTCGATGAACTCGGGCGTGATGCCCGCCCGGTCGCCCGCGGCCTCCTCCAGCTCGTCGACCGTCACGGAGACGGGGTAGAGCTGCTTGAAGGCCCGCCACAGCCGGTCGAGGTCCCACTCCTCGGCGAAGCCCTCGACGGTCTCGGCCTGGATGTAGGCGTCGATGGTGTCGTCCATGAAGTGGCGTACCTGCTCGTGCAGGTCCTCGCCCTCCAGCACCCGCTTGCGCTCGCCGTAGATGACCTCGCGCTGGCGGTTCATGACCTCGTCGTACTTCAGGACGTTCTTGCGCGTCTCGAAGTTCTGCTGCTCGACCTGCGACTGGGCCGAGGCGATGGCGCGGGTGACCATCTTGTTCTCGATCGGCACGTCGTCCGGCACGTTGGCCATCGACATGACGCGCTCCACCAACTGCGCCTTGAAGAGGCGCATCAGGTCGTCGCCGAGGGAGAGGTAGAAGCGGGACTCGCCGGGGTCGCCCTGACGGCCGGAGCGGCCGCGCAACTGGTTGTCGATACGCCGCGACTCGTGCCGCTCGGTGCCCAGCACGTACAGCCCGCCGAGGTCCTTGACCTCCTCGTACTCGGCCTTGACCGCCGCCTCCGCCTTCTCCAGCGCGGCCGGCAGCCCCGCCGCCCACTGCTCGGCGTGCTCGACCGGGTCCAGGCCCTGCTGGCGCAGGTCGGCCTCGGCGAGGTCGTCGGGGTTGCCGCCGAGCTTGATGTCGGTGCCGCGGCCGGCCATGTTCGTGGCGACGGTGATCGCGCCCCGGCGGCCGGCCTGGGCGACGATGATGGCCTCGCGGTCGTGCTGCTTGGCGTTGAGCACCTCGTGCTGCACGCCGCGCTTGTTGAGCTGCTGCGAGAGGTACTCGGACTTCGCCACCGAGGTCGTGCCGACCAGCACCGGCTGGCCCTTCTTGTACTTCTCCTCGATGTCGTCGACGACGGCGTTGAACTTCGCCTCTTCGGTCCGGTAGATCAGGTCGGACTGGTCCATGCGCGCCAGCGGCCGGTTGGTGGGGATGGGCACCACGCCGAGCTTGTAGATCTGCTGGAACTCGGCGGCCTCGGTCATGGCCGTACCGGTCATGCCGGCCAGGCCCGGCTCTTCCTTGCCGTCGCGGTCGTGGCGCTTGTAGAGGCGGAAGAAGTTCTGCAGGGTGATCGTGGCGAGCGTCTGGTTCTCGTCCTTGATGTCGACGCCCTCTTTGGCCTCGATCGCCTGGTGCATGCCCTCGTTGTAGCGGCGCCCCGCGAGGATACGGCCCGTGTGCTCGTCGACGATCATGACTTCGCCGTTCATGACGACGTAGTCCTTGTCCTTCTTGAACAGCTCCTTGGCCTTGATGGCGTTGTTCAGATAGCCGACCAGGGGGGTGTTCACGGACTCGTAGAGGTTGTCGATGCCCAGGTAGTTCTCCACCTTGGCGACGCCCGCCTCATGGATGGCGACGGTCCGCTTCTTCTCGTCCACGTCGTAGTCGCCGGTCTCCTGCTTGCCCAGGCGCGGGTCGCCCGGCTCGCCCTTGGTCAGCCGGGTGACCAGCTTGGCGAAGTCGGCGTACCACTTGGTGGCCTGGTCGGCGGGGCCGGAGATGATCAGTGGCGTACGGGCCTCGTCGATGAGGATGGAGTCGACCTCGTCGACGATCGCGAAGTTGTGGCCGCGCTGCACCAGCTCGTCCTTCGACCACGCCATGTTGTCGCGGAGGTAGTCGAAGCCGAACTCGTTGTTCGTCCCGTAGGTGATGTCGCACTTGTACTGCTCGCGGCGCTGCGCCGGCGGCATGTTGGCGAGGATGCAGCCGACCGAGAGGCCCAGGAAGCGGTGGACGCGGCCCATCCACTCGGAGTCGCGCTGGGCGAGGTAGTCGTTGACCGTGACGATGTGCACGCCCTTGCCGGAGATCGCGTTCAGATACGCGGGCAGGGTGCCGACCAGGGTCTTGCCCTCGCCGGTCTTCATCTCGGCCACGTAGCCCTCGTGCAGCGCCGCGCCGCCCATGATCTGGACGTCGTAGTGGCGCTCGCCGAGGATGCGGTGGGCCGCCTCGCGCACGGTGGCGAACGCCTCGGGCAGGATGTCGTCGAGGGACTCGCCGTCCTCGTAGCGCTGCTTGTATTCCTCGGTCAGTGCGCGCAGCTCGGCATCGGAGAGGTCGGTGAAGTCCTCTTCGATGGAGTTGACCTGGTCCGCGATGCGGTTGAGCTTGCGCAGGATCTTTCCTTCGCCTGCGCGCATGATCTTTCCGAAGACGGACACTTTGGGCTGGCTCCTTGCCGGTCGGGCCTGGCACGGTCGGGTGCGCTGGTGCGGCCCCTGTCCTCTGGGGCTCCTCTCGGGCCTCGCGGAGCCCACGGCCGCACCGGCCATCGTATGCGAGGACGCGGGCGCCCCGGGAGGTCCAGCCCAGGGACGTTAGGTGCCGTCACCGTACGTGTCAACGCCCGAACCCCGCGGAAAGTGCCGCAAAGGCCGCGACGGGCGGCCGTGACGGGGGTGTGCACGCGGGGGTGGCGGGGCGGAAAAGCCGTGGCGGGGCGGGGGGCGCGGGCGGAGAATCCGTGAATGGAACCCGTCACACTCGACACCGGCCGGCTGCTGCTGCGGCCCATGGAAGCCGGCGACATCGACGCCGTCCTGGCCGCCTGCCAGGACCCGGACGTGCAGCGCTGGACCCGCGTACCGTCGCCGTACGGGCGCGGGCACGCGGAGGACTTCGTCCTCAAGGTCGGCCCGGCGGGCTGGCGCGAGGACACCATGTACAACTTCGGCGTCTTCACCCGCGACGGCGGGGCGCTGGTGGGCTCGATGGGGCTCGTCGGTTTCACGCCGTCGCGGCACGCGGAGCGGGTCGCGGAGCTGGGGTACTGGACGGCGCCGGGGCAACGGCGGCGCGGGTACACGGCGGAGGCGGTGGCGGCCGTGGTGCGGTGGGCGTTCACGGAGGTGGGCATCGACCGGGTGGAGTGGTTCGCCGAGGTGGGCAACGAGCCGTCGCGGGCGGTGGCGCTGCGGGCGGGGTTCACGATGGAGGGCACGCTGCGGTCGTGGTTCGTCAACCACGGCACGCGGCGCGACGCCTGGGTGGCGTCGCTGCTGCCCTCGGACCTGGGGCTGGAGTCGCGGCTGCCGTATCTGCCGGCACCGCAGCCGTAGCCGTGGCCGGAACCGTGACCGTAGCGGTGGGTGTCCGAAAGCGCACGGGGTGTCCAACTGTGCTGCTGGCGCGGCCCGCCCGGGAAGCGGACAATCTTCCCCATGGACCCGATCACGCTGGTCACCGACCGCCTGCTGCTCCGCCCCGCGGAGCCCGGTGACGTCGACGCCGTCCTGGCCGCCTGCCAGGACCCCGGCATCCAGCGCTGGCTGCCCGTCCCTTCGCCGTACGAGCGGGAGCACGCGGAGGAGTACGTACTGAAGATCATCCCGGCCGGCTGGCGCGAGGACCGGCAGTACGACCTGGTCCTCACCGATCTGGAGAGCGGCGCGCTGGTGGGCTCGGCGGGCGTCGGGCGGACGGCCGGGCCGGAGGAGCGGGTCCGCTCGGTCGGCTTCTGGACCGCCCCCGGGCACCGCGGGCAGGGGTATGCGGGCGAGGCGGTGGCGGCGCTGGCCCGCTGGGCGTTCACGGAGCTGGGCGCGGACCGGCTGGAGTGGCTGGCGCAGGTGGGGAACGAGGGCTCGCGGTCGGTGGCGCGCAAGGCCGGCTTCACGATGGAGGGCGTGCTGCGCTCGCGGCTCATCCACCGGGGCGTGCGGCGGGACGCCTGGGTGGCGTCGCTGCTGCCGTCGGACCTGGGCCTGGCCCCGCAGGTGCCGTACGGGGCACGTGCGACGTACCCGGCGCGGACGGCAGGCTGACCCGCAGGCGGGGCAGGCCGGGCAGGGGCCCGCTCGGGCACCGGCGCAGGTCGGACGCCGGGCAGGGCTCCGGGGCGGGTTGTCAGAGGCAGGCTCTACGCTCGCCGGCATGACCACGAACGTGTCTCTCTCCGCCGACGACGCCCGCCGTATCGCCCTGCGCGCCCAGGGGCTGCTCGGCGCGCCCGATCGCCGCGCCGGTGCCCGCGGGGTGCTGCGGCGGCTGGGCGCGGTGCAGTTGGACACGATCTCGGTGCTCGCCCGGTCGCACGAGCTGGTGCCGTACGCGCGCCTGGGCGCCATCGGCCGCGAGGCCGTGGAGTCGGCGTACTGGTCGGGGACGGCCGCGTTCGAGTACTGGTCGCACGCGGCCTGCATCCTGCCCATCGAGGAGTGGCCGCTGTTCGCCTTCCGCCGCCGGGACCGCCGCGCCCGCGGCTACCGCTGGCACCATCTGCAGGACCCGGTGGGCTCCCGCGCCGCCGTCGTGGACCGGCTGCGCGCCGACGGACCGCTGACCTCCACGGACCTGGGCGGGGCGAAGAAGGGCGGCCCGTGGTGGGACTGGTCGGAGACGAAGATCGCGGTGGAGACGCTGCTCGACGCCGGCGAGGTCGTCGTCACGGCCAGGCGCGGCTGGAAGCGGGTGTACGACCTGGCGGAGCGCGCCGTCCCCGACGCCCTGTTCCACGACGACCTGACGGACGAGGAGTGCCTGCGCCGGCTGGTCGTCCAGGCGGGCCGTGCCCTCGGCGTGGCCACGCGCGCGGACCTGGCTGATTATCACCGTCTCAAAAGCGAGCAGGTCGCCGCCGTCGTGGGGGACACGGAGCTGGTCGAGGTGGAGGTCGAGGGCTGGGGCAAGCCGGCGTGGGCCGACCCGGAGGCGCTGGCAGACGCCCCGCGGGGGCGGCACAGGACGACGCTGCTCTCCCCCTTCGACTCCCTGATCTGGGACCGGCCGCGTACGGAGCGGATCTTCGGACTGACCCACCGGCTGGAGGCGTACGTGCCGAAGCCCCAGCGGATACACGGGTATTTCGCCATGCCGGTGCTCGCCGGCGGCCGGCTCGTCGGCCGGGTCGACCCGGGCCGCGAGGGGAGCACGCTCGTCGCCCGCCAGGTGACGCTGGGCGCGGACCGGCCGAACGGCGTCACGCCGGCGAAGGCCGTGGAGCCCACGGCGGCGGCGCTCGCGGAGGCGGCGAGCTGGGTCGGGGCGCAGTCGGTGCGGGTGGAGCGGGTCAGCCCGCCGGAGCTGCACACGCCGCTCGCGCGGGCGGCGGAGAAGGCCGTGGCCGCGGGCTGAAGTCCCGGCCGCCCGGCCCCGCGGCTCGATGTGCGCGCGGGGCAACGGGCGCCGCAGCGGCGCCCGGGGGCGTCAGCGGATTTCGAGGATCTTCTCGCGCATCGCGTAGACGACGGCTTCCATCCTGGAGTGCAACTGCAGCTTCTCCAGGATGTTGCGCACGTGGTTCTTCACCGTGTTCTCGCTGATGAACAGCTCTTTGGCGATGTCGCGGTTGTTCATCCCGGTGGCCACGAGCTTGAGCACTTCCAGCTCGCGGTCGGTCAGCCGCGGCGCCGGCACGAGCCGCCGCTCGTCGGTGCGCTGGATCATCGACTTGAACTCGGTCAGCAGCTTCGACGCCATCGAGGGGCTGATCTGCGACTGCCCGTCGGCCACGGCGCGGATCGCGGCGGAGACCTCGTCGGTGGAGATCTCCTTGAGCAGATAGCCCGTCGCGCCCGCCTTGATCGCGTCGTAGAGGTCGGCTTCCTCGTCGCTGATCGTCAGCATGATGATCTTCGCGCTGGGGGCGACTTCCTTGATGGCCGTGCACGCCTCGATGCCGCTGCGGCGCGGCATCCGGATGTCCATCAGCACGATGTCGGGAAGGAGGTCGGCGGCCTTGTCCACGGCCTCGGCGCCGTCGCCCGCCTCACCGACGACCTGAATGTCCTCCTCCTGCGCGAGGACGATCTCCAAGCCGCGGCGGAAGAGCTCATGGTCGTCCACGACGAGGACGCGAATCGGCTCCTCCCGGGGACCGACCGCCGCCTTCGGCTCACCAGCTCCGCTCAGCTCGAACTCCGCCACGCTTGCCCCCAGGCACCGACATTGCCGTGCGCGCACATGATTTCACGATCGGGCGGCGGGGTGACGCCCCCGCCGCCCGCCTACCGTCGCCTTTCAGCCGCCCAGGGCGCCCCCTGCACCGTCGGGCAGCGACTCCTCGATCAGATACGGGTCGAGGTGGATCACGCCGTAGTCATATGCGTGCCTGCGGTAGACAACGCTGGGCAGTTTCTTGTCGGAGTCGACGAAGAGATAGAAGTCGTGCCCCACGAGCTCCATCTCGTAGAGCGCCTGGTCCAGCGTCATCGGCGGGGCGGCGTGCGTCTTCTCCCGCACCACGAGCGGGCCGTCGCCGTCCACCTCCAGCGGTCCGCGGCGGTGGAGCCGGGAGCCGCTCTCCAGCGGCTCGCTCTCCGCCGTCGTCTCCATCGACGGGGTCGTCAGCTCCCCGTCGTCGGTGAGCTGCGCCGCGTGCGCCACGACGTCGCCCACTTCCGCGGCCGTGCGGCGGTCCTTGCCGGGCCGCCTGGTCTTGCGCTTGTCGTGCTGCTTGCGCAGCCTCGCCTCCAGCTTGGCCGTCGCCAGGTCCAGGGCTGCGTACGGGTCGGCCGCGGCCGCTTCGGCGCGTACCACGGGCCCCCGGGAGTGAACTGTGATCTCCACCCGGTCGCAGCGGTCGGCCAGCCGCGGGTTGTGCTCCTTGGACACCTCGACATCAAGGCTGATCACCTTGCCGTCGAACTTCTGGATCTTGTCCAGCTTCAGCTTCTCGGCCACATGCCGACGAAACCGCTCGGGAACCTCGGTCTTGCGGCCCTTGACGACGATGTCCACGCAGAACTCCGTTCTGGAGCGGCTCCGCGTACCGCTGAGCTGACGGGCGAAGCCGGTCCCTTGGTGCGCTCGGGCCCCGGTTCGTGCCGGAGCCTCGGGGTTCTCTTCCGCCGGTCTCCCAGTCACGGGGGCCGGCTTTCACCTCCTCCTCCCCCACCGACAAGATCGACACCCCATCGGATCCAGCGGATTCGGCCCATCCACTGTTCTCACAGCCTCCTCACAATCGAACATAGCTCGCCTGAGATGCTGCGGCACCCCCTGAGACGACAGTGGTCCGATCAGGTGCTTCTACCTCCTTTCTACCTGCGGAAACGTAAGATTGCAGTCAAGGGAGCGGACACGCCCGACCTGCTTCGAACGCGTCGCTCGGCGCGGCCACGACGGCCGCCGCGAGCCCGCCATCGCAGCCTGCCGCGCGCACGGCCCGCGCGGCCTCGGCAAGGGACGCCCCGGTCGTCAGCACGTCGTCGACGAGCACGACCCGGCACCCGGGCGCGCCCAACCGCAGCGCACCGCCCCGGACCACCTCCAGCGCCCCCGAGACGTTCCGCCGCCGCGCCGCCGCGCCCAGCCCCGCCTGGTCGGCCACCGCCCGCCGCTGCCGCAGCACCGGCAGCAGCTCCGCCCGTATCCCGCCCCGCCGCAACCGCTCCGCGGCCACGAGCGCGAGCCGCCGCACCGGATCGTGCCCCCGCCGCACCACGGCCCCCCGCGCCGACGGCACCGGCACCAGCACCACCCGCTCCCCACCGGCCCCGCACACCCGCACCCGCCCACGCCGCCGCGCCCGCCCCGCCGCCTGAACCCCGGGATCACCGGACAACGCCGGGCCGCCGTCACCGTGATCCGTCCGCGCATCCCGGCCGCCGCACACCGCCGCCGCAAACCCGCCGCCCCGTGTCCGTGCACCCGCGCCGCCCCGCGCACACCGCCCCGCCTCCGCTGCCCGCACCCCCGCCGCCAGCGCCGCGCCCAGCGGGCGGGCCAGGCGCAGCGCGCCGCGCTCCTTGTGGGCCAGCAGCGCCGATCTCGCCGCGCCCGCGTACGCCATCGCCGCATACACCGGGGGCAGACCCGGCGGCCGCGGCCGGGGCGCCACGCGCCGCACCGCCCCCGCCGTCAGCTCCGCCGCACACCCCGCGCACAGCGCCCCCACGCCCCGGCCCGCCCCGCATCCCGCGCAGCCGGCCGGCAGCATCAACCCCGCCAGTTCCCGCCCTGTCCCCCGCATGCGCCCACCATGCCCGCCGCCACCGACACCCCGCGACCCCTGTGGACAACCCTCCGGCTGTGGACAACCCGGCGAAAACCCGCCGCCGGCTACTACCCCGGATACACCGGCGCCGTGCCGCCCTCCCCGCCCGGCACCGCCTTCCAGTACGCGTTCTGCGGCAGCCGCACGATCCCGTCCTCCGACGCCGCCACCAGCGGCTTCGTACCGTCCTCAGCCGCCGCCACCGACGTCACCCCGGTCATCCCCTGCCCCAGCTCCGCCGCCGGCGGCACCGACCCGTCCGTCGACACCAGCCGCATCTGCTGCACGCCCTCGGACTCCCGCCCCACGACCAGCAGCCGGCTCTCGCCCGCCCACGACACGGCCCGCACCTCCTCCAGCGCCCCGGTGTCGCGCAACTGCGCCACCACCGGCACGCCGTCCTTCACCGACACCGCCCCCAGCACCAGCCGGCTCTCCGACCCCTCGCTGACGACCAGCGCGATCCGCGCCCCCTCCGCCGACATCCGCAGCGCCTCGATCCGCCCTTCGAGACCCGTGACGTCGACACGCACCGGATCCGCGGTCCCGCCCGCCATCCAGTACAGCCGCGACTCCCCGCCGACCCGGTCGGCCACCCACAGGTCGCCCAGCCCGTCCCAGCTCGCCGCCGTCAGCCCGTCGCCCCGCGCGGCCTGCGCGTCGGTGGCACCGCTGGTCAGCAGCGGCTCCCCCAGCGCCGACGACTCGTCCAGCGACGACACGTACAGCGAGCGCCCCGTGGCCGTCACACCGGCCGCCTTCTTCTCCGAACGGGCCACCGCCGCCGACCCGAAGGCCGGCTTGCCGTCGCCGAGCGGGCTGATCACCGTCGCCGGCCCGGCCTCGCCCGCGTCCGGCCCCGACGACGTCCGTACCAGCCGGTTCTTGGCGTCGATGAAGTACAGCGAGGCCGGATGCCGCGCCAGCCGGTCCGGCGCGTACCGCTCGCCCGCCGCCGCGCTCAGGTCGCACATCTTGGTGTCCCCGGCCGTCAGCAACTCCACATTGTCGACGCGCACGCCCTCCTGGCTCTCCGCGGTGTGCAGCACCTGCGCCGCCATCCGCTCGCACGTGTGCAGCCCCGGCCTCGTCTCCAGCGCGAGCCGCACCCGCAGCGTGCCCTCCTCGTCGACCGTCAGCCGCTGGTTCTTCGCCAGCGTGGTGCGGGCGGGGAACGTCGTCTCCGTCACCGAGCCGATCAGCCCGCCCGGCCCGTCGAGCAGCGTGCGCACCGCGTCCGTCACGGGGTCGATCCGCCGCCGTACGTACACGGGGTCGGCCACCAGCGTGTCCCTGCTGCGCGCCGTGAAGTGGTACGTGGACGCCGACTGGAAGGTGCGCTCGAAGTCCGCCCGGCTGATCACCAGCCCCCGCGGCGGATCGACGATCCGCCACTGCCCGGACTTGCCCTCCTTCGACAGCTCGATGTTCAGGTTGTACGCCCGCTCGTCCGGCGTGTACGTGCCCGCGTCGTTGAGCCACGCGACCTTGTCGCCGCTCAGTTGGACGACCGCCGTGGTCATCTTGGCGCCGTTCACCGGCTTCGCCCCGGCCGCCGGCTGCTCCGCCACCCTGGGCGCCTCGGCCAGCACCGTCGTCTCGCCGGGAGTCCAGGTGCGCGCCTTCTTGGTCAGATACGCCTTGGCGACGGTGGCGTAGTCGTCACTGCGCAGGGCCTCCAGGAAGTCGGACACGATGCGCTGCGGGCTGGCCCCCGGCTCCGGCCGCTCCGCGTACGTACGCGCGCGGGGATCCTCGCGCTGCTCCGACAGCGGCACCTGGTGCACGCCCCCGCTGTCCGGCATGGACGCGCAGCCGGCGAGCAGCAGGAAGCCGCCGAGCAGCGCGAAGGTGGCGTAGCGGCGCGTACGGGCCTGCAGCCGGCGCCGGTACGCACCCGGGGTGCGGGCCGCCGTCCGGCGCCTCCGCCCGCGTACCGCCGACGCCCCTCCCGCACGCCTAGACGCGACCACCGCGCTCCCCCTCGCCGCCGACCTCACTAGGGACCTCACCGCCGCCTCCGCCGTCCTCAGGGAAGCCCTCAGAGCCGTTCTCGGCCCCATCCTCGCCCCGGGCACCCGCCGCCTCGTCGGCCGCCCCCGCATACCCGCTGACCCGCCGCCCGCTGCCGGGCAGCGCCGTCGGGTCCGCCTCCGCCCGCGCCGCGGGCCGCGGCGCCGCGGCCCGCGCGGCGGCGGCCGTCCCGCGCCCGCCCTGCGCCGGTACGGTCCCCAGCAGCTCACCGCCCGCGGACCCGCCGACCTTCGCCACGCTCACCGCGCCCGGCTCCTGCACCGTCCGCGCCGCCCGCCGCGCCCGCGAGTCCTCGGGCTCCAGCGACACCGGCGAACCGTGCAGCGGCTGACCGCCCGTCCGCGGCAGCGTCAGCCGGAACTGCGACCCGCCGCCCGGCTCGCCCCACGCCTGCAGCCAGCCGCCGTGCAGCCGGGCGTCCTCCAGCGAGATCGACAGCCCCAGCCCGGTCCCACCCGTGGTACGGGCACGGGCCGGATCGGCGCGCCAGAAACGGTTGAACACCCGGGTCGCCTCGCCGGGCTTCAGCCCCACGCCGTAGTCGCGCACCGCCACCGCGACCGCGCTCTCCGACGCCCCGAGGCGTACGACGACGTCGCGGCCCTCGCCGTGCTCCACGGCGTTGACGACCAGATTGCGCAGCACCCGCTCCACGCGCCGCGAGTCGACCTCGGCGATCACCGGCCGCTCGTCGCCCGTGACGAGCAGCCGCCCGCCCTTGGCGTCCGCGAGCATCTGCGCCCCGCCCACGACGCGCCGCACGATCTCCCGCAGGTCGACGGGCTCGGCGTCCAGCGCCGCGGCACCCGCGTCGAAGCGGCTGATCTCCAGCAGGTCGGAGAGCAGCGACTCGAACCTGTCCAACTGATCGAGCAGCAGCTCCGCGGAGCGCGCGGTCACCGGATCGAAGTCCTCGCGCGACTCGTGGATGACGTCCGCGGCCATCCGCACCGTCGTCAGCGGGGTGCGCAGCTCGTGCGAGACGTCGGAGACGAAGCGGCGCTGCATCCGCGACAGCTCTTCGAGCTGCTGGATCTTCACCTGGAGGTTCTGCGCCATCTTGTTGAACGACTGGCCGAGCCGCGCGATGTCGTCCTCGCCGCTGACCTTCATCCGTTCCTGGAGCCGCCCCGCCGCCAGCCGCTCGGCGATGCCGGCGGCCATCCGCACGGGCGTGACCACCTGCCGTACGACGAGCCAGGCGATGGCCCCGAGCAGCACCACCACGAACACCCCGGCCGTCGCCAGCGTCCCCTTCACCAGGCTCAGCGTCTTCTCCTCCTGGGTGAAGGGGAAGACGAAGTAGAGCTGGTACGGGTTGTTGTTCGGGTCGTTCAGCCGCTTGCCGATGATCAGCGACGGCTCGCTCTCACCCGAGCCGCGCTTCCAGACCCGCGCGTACTGCTCGTAGATCCCCGAGCCGCCGCCGCGGTCGACCTTCTCGCGCAGATCGGCCGGGATGCTGTCGACCGACGTGTCGTCCGAGACGAGCGAGCCGCGCGGATTGTCGGAAGAACCGGTGGCCTCGTTGTTCACGCCGGAGGTCATCACCAGTACGGACACCACGCCCTGGCCGCTGCCCATGAGCTGCTCCACCAGGGCCGCCCGCCACTCCGCGGAGTTCACGGGCGCCGTGGCCTCGCTGCCGCTGCCGGGCTCCTCCGCCGCGCCCCGTATCTCCGCCTGCGCGAAGCCGCTCTGCGCCTGCCCGTGCGCGGCACCGAGCTTCGCCTCCAGCAGGCCGTTGCGGACCTGCCCGATGACGACGATGCCGAGCAGCACGACGACGCCCAGCGACATCAGCAGGGTGGTGGCGACCACCCGCAACTGGATGTTCCGCCGGTACAGCTTCGTCGCGATGTGCAACGGGCGGCGCACCCAGCGCATGCACAGCCGGACGAACGGCTGCACCGGCCCTCCGGGCACGCCTTCCCGCGGCAGCACGCGGAACACGTCAGCTCGGTCCCGCCTTGTAACCGACGCCGCGGACGGTCACCACGATCTCCGGCTTCTCGGGGTCCTTCTCCACCTTCGAGCGCAGCCGCTGCACGTGGACGTTCACCAGCCGGGTGTCGGCGGCATGCCGATAGCCCCAGACCTGCTCCAGCAGCACCTCGCGCGTGAAGACCTGCCACGGCTTGCGCGCCAGCGCCACCAGCAGGTCGAATTCCAGCGGCGTCAGCGCGATCGGCTCCCCGCCGCGCTTCACCGAATGCCCGGCGACGTCGATCACCAGATCGCCGATCGCCAACTGCTCCGGCACCGGCTCCTCCGACCGGCGCAGCCGGGCCCGGATACGGGCCACCAGCTCTTTGGGCTTGAACGGTTTGACGATGTAGTCGTCGGCCCCGGATTCCAGGCCCACGACAACGTCCACGGTGTCGCTTTTCGCCGTCAGCATGACGATCGGCACACCAGACTCCGCCCTGATCAGGCGGCAGACCTCGATACCGTCCCGGCCGGGCAGCATGAGGTCGAGAAGCACCAGGTCGGGCTTCGACTCGCGAAACGCGGCAAGAGCCTTGTCACCGTCCGAGACAAATGACGGCTCGAAGCCTTCCCCGCGCAGCACGATGCCGAGCATCTCGGCCAGTGCCGTGTCGTCATCGACGACGAGAACGCGTCCCTTCATGACGACATCATCCCATTTACACATCCCATACAGAGAATCCCGTGTCCCAGGTCACGCCCCGGCCACCGCCGGCACGCACCTCTTCCCCTGACGATCACCCACGGTCAACGCACAACCAGCTCCGTGAGCGAATCCCCCGTCACCGGCGAGGCCACCCCACGTTCCGTGACCAGAGCCGTCACCAGCTCCGGCGGGGTGACGTCGAACGCCGGGTTGTACGCCTGCGTGCCCGCAGGTGCGACCGCGTAGGTCACCGCGGCCTGCCCCGGACCCGACCCGGCGGCGTGCGGCACGGAGACCTCCGTGACCTCGCCCCCGGCCCGCTGCTCCACCTCGATGGCCGAGCCGTCCGGCGTACTGAAGTCCACCGTCGTCGTCGGCGCGACGACGAGGAACGGAACCCGATGGTAGCGGGCCAGCACCGCCAGCGGATACGTCCCGACCTTGTTGGCCACCGACCCGTCCGCCGCGATCCGGTCCGCGCCCAGGATCACCGCGTCCACCTGCCCGTTCGCGAACAGCGATCCGGCAGCGTTGTCCGTCAGCAGCGTGTACGGCATCCCCGCCCGCCCCGCCTCGTACGCGGTCAGCCGGGCCCCCTGCAGGAGGGGACGGGTCTCGTCCACCCACAGGCGCCGCAGCTCCCCGGACCGGTGCGCCGCCAGCACCACGGCCAGCGCCGTACCCCCGCCACCGGACACCAGCGCGCCGGTGTTGCAGTGCGTGAGCACCCGGTAACCGCCCTGGGGCACCAGCTCGCCGAGCAGCCTCAGCCCGTGCTCGGCCATCCGCGCGCTGGCCCGCGCATCATCGGCATGCAACCGCCGTGCCTCGGCAAGCGCGGCCCCGGCCGCCCCGGCATCCCCGTCGCCGGCCTCCAGGGAGGCGTGAAAGGCGCCCTGCGCCTTCCGTACGCCGTACGCCAGATTCACGGCGGTCGGCCGCGCCTCTGCCAGCAGCTCGGCGGCCTGGCCGACGTCGTCGCCCCGCGCGGCCGCCAGGGCAACGCCGTACGCACCGGCAATACCCAGCAACGGGGCGCCCCGCACGGCAAGCGTCTGAATCGCCCGCACCAGCGCCGGCACGTCGGTACACACCAACTCCACCTCGTCAGCGGGCAGTCGCGTCTGATCCAGCAGAACGACGACGGGGCCGTCCCTGCCGTCCGACGGCTCTTCCCAACGAAGCGCGGCTATCTCCTCGGCCATTGTCCCAGTCTGCAAGGACCCCGGAAATGACTCAACCCCTGGGCGACAGCCCAGGGGTTGAATCCAAGAATTGTTCGGCGGTGACCTACTCTCCCACACGGTCCCCCATGCAGTACCATCGGCGCGGACGGGCTTAGCTTCCGGGTTCGGAATGAGACCG
>NZ_JBIAMS010000032.1:0-107535 GCF_042874195.1 Streptomyces sp. NPDC004134
GCGCGGTGAAGACTCGACACCTCCACCACACCGGAGGTCTTCGCCATGATCAATACCCACGACCGTTAACAACGCTCGTGATCAATACACCTAGGTGTTCTGTCCGGGGCCGGGTCAGTCCCGGTCGACGTACTCGCGCAGATGCTGCGCCGTGAGCGTGTCCGCCTCCGCGACCAGGGCGGCCGGGGTGCCGGTGAACACCACCCGGCCGCCGTCGTGGCCGCCGCCGGGACCGAGGTCGATCAGCCAGTCGGCGTGTGCCATGACCGCCTGGTGGTGCTCGATGACGACCACCGAGTTGCCGTCGTCGACCAGCCGGTCGAGCAGCGCGAGCAGCTTGTCGACGTCGGCCATGTGCAGCCCGGTGGTCGGCTCGTCGAGGATGTACGTCGCCGCCTTCTCGGCCATGTGGATGGCCAGCTTCAGCCGCTGCCGCTCGCCGCCGGAGAGGGTGTTGAGCGGCTGGCCGAGGCGCAGGTAGCCCAGGCCCACGTCGGCGAGCCGGCCGAGGATGGCGTGCGCCTGGCCGGCGGGGAAGAAGCCGTGCGCCTCGGCGACGGACATCTCCAGCACCTGGCTGATGTTCTTGCCGCGCAGCGTGTACGTGAGCACCTCGGCCGTGTAGCGCTTGCCCTCGCACTCCTCGCACACGGACGCGACGCCGGCCATCATCGCGAGGTCGGTGTAGATCAGCCCGATGCCCTTGCACTTGGGGCAGGCGCCCGCGGAGTTGGCCGAGAAGAGCGCGGCCTTGACGCCGTTGGCCTTCGCGAAGGCGGTGCGCATCGGGCCGAGCAGCCCCGTGTACGTCGCGGGGTTGGACCGCCGCGAGCCGCGGATCGGCGACTGGTCGGCGACCACGACGCCCTCCCGGCCGGCGAGGTAGCCGTGCACGAGCGAGGACTTGCCGGAGCCGGCGACGCCGGTGACCACGGTGAGCACCCCGAGCGGCACCTCGACGCCGACGTCGCGGAGGTTGTGCAGGTCGGCGCCCTCGACGGCGAGGTGCCCGCGCGGCTGCCTGGGCCGCTCCCGCAGCCGTACCCGGTGCTCCAGATAACGGCCGGTCAGCGTGCCGGAGGCACGCAGCCCCGGCACGTCGCCGCTGAAGGTGACGTGCCCGCCGTCGCTGCCCGCGCCGGGGCCGAGGTCGACGACGTGGTCGGCGATCGCGACGACCTCCGGCTTGTGCTCCACGACGAGCACGGTGTTGCCCTTGTCGCGCAGTTGCAGCAGCAGGTCGTTCATCCGCCGGATGTCGTGCGGGTGCAACCCGATGGTGGGCTCGTCGAAGACGTACGTGACGTCGGTGAGGCTGGAGCCGAGGTGGCGGACCATCTTCACGCGCTGCGCCTCGCCGCCGGAGAGGGTCGCGGAGGGGCGGTCGAGGCTGAGGTACCCGAGGCCGATCTCGACCAGCGAGTCCAGCACCCCGCGCAGGTTGTCCAGCAGCGGCCCCACCGACTCGTCCTCGATCGCGCGGACGAACTTGGCGAGGTCGGTGATCTGCAGGGCGGCGCATTCCGCGATGTTCCGGCCCCGGATCTTCGAGGAGAGCGCGGCGGCGGAGAGCCGGGTGCCGCCGCAGTCGGGGCACTCGGCGAAGACGACCGCGCGGTCGACGAAGGCGCGGATGGGGCCCTGCAGCGCCTCGCGCTCCTTCACCAGCCACATCCGGGTGATCCTCGGGATGATGCCCTCGTATGTCATGTTGTGGCTGCCGACCCTGACCTTCACGGTCTCCTTGTGGAGGAGGTCGTGCCACTCCTGGTCGGTGAAGTCCGCGAGCTTCTTGTCCGGGTCGTAGAAGCCGCAGGAGACGAGGACTTCCCAGTACCAGTTGCCGACGGCGAAGTTGGGAATGGTGACGGCGCCCTCGTTGATCGAGCGCCGGCGGTCGACGAGTTGGCCGACGTCTATCTGCGAGACCTCCCCCAGGCCCTCGCAGCGCGGGCACATGCCCTCGGGGATGTTGAAGCTGAACGCGCCGGAGGTGCCCACGTGCGGCTCGCCGAGCCGGCTGAAGAGGATGCGCAGCATCGCGTACGCGTCGGTGGCCGTGCCCACCGTGGAGCGGGAGTTGGCGCCCATCCGCTCCTGGTCGATGACGATGGCGGCGGAGAGGTTGTGCAGCCCGTCGGCGTCGGGCCGGGGCAGGTTCGGCATGTAGGTCTGGACGAAGGCGCTGTACGTCTCGTTGATCAGCCGCTGCGACTCCGCGGCGATGGTGCCGAAGACGAGCGAGGACTTGCCGGAGCCGGAGACGCCGGTGAAGACCGAGAGCCGCCGCTTGGGGATGTCGAGCGAGATGCCGGCCAGGTTGTTCGCCCGGGCGCCGCGCACCTTGATCACGTCGTGGGTGTCGGCGAGGCTCGCCGCGCCGGCCGCGGGCCCCGGGCCCGGCGGGTCGTTCTCTGCTGCTTGCGCTGAACACATGAGCGCAATTCTAATCAAATTTGACTAGCGACCGCTTCCGGGTTTTCTCCGGGCAGGGCATCCGCCAGCGTCGGCACCGGGCCGAGCGCGTCGAGCAGGCCGCAGCACCGCAGGACCCGGTGCGCGGCGGCGCCCTCGGGGCAGACCAGCCGCAGCTCGCCGCCGCGGTCGCCGGTGCGCCTGCGGGCGCGTACCAGCAGCCGCAGTCCCGAGCAGTCGAGGAACTCCGTCCGGCGCAGGTCGATGACCACGCGCGGCGCGGGCGCGCCGGTGATCACGTCGAGATACGGCTCGACATCGAGCTGGGCG
Organism: Streptomyces sp. NPDC004134; assembly: GCF_042874195.1. Taxonomy (NCBI): domain Bacteria; kingdom Bacillati; phylum Actinomycetota; class Actinomycetes; order Kitasatosporales; family Streptomycetaceae; genus Streptomyces; species Streptomyces sp. NPDC004134. The sequence goes on from NZ_JBIAMS010000032.1 coordinate 2,746, forward strand.
GCGAGGTCGATCTCGCCGGTCAGCTCCAGCACCGTGAATCCGTGCAGCCGGTAGCTCCGCGCGAAGCGCGACTCCACCCGGTCGGCGTGGTCGTCGCCGCCGGTACGCCACGAAGCTCCGGTCACGTCGTCTGTGTACACCACGTGCTCCCCCCACGGGGCCCGTTCTGCCCAGCCGGGGGCAGGCAGCCGAGGTCATAGTCACCGGGGTCCTGGGTGGACCGCCAACCGTAGTGCGGCATGTCGGGACAGGGGCGAGGTTGGCGGAAACGAGCCGGTCAAGTTTCCCTCGACCGGGCGATTAATCCACAAACAGCTTGACCGATCCTCACACGATATGGCAATGGGCGATACGGCATCGGGCACGCCGGCGCGTAAGTCCACGCCGCGCCGCGCTTCCGTCCATGGCCGCCGCCGCCAACGGGCTGGTACGCCTGGGCAGTTGCCGTCGTCCGAGGGAGCCGCCATGCCGCAGGAGACCCCAGCGCCAGCACCGCGCAGCCCGTCCGTACGCACGACGCCGCACCCCGGGCCGTACGCCCGCCGCCGGAACCGGCGTCCCCGCAGCCGGGCGCCGTGGCTCGCCGCGGCCGCCGGGATGCTGCTGTCCCTCGCCCCCGGCGTGCCCGTGAGCCAGGCCGCCGAGCCCAACCCCGCGCCCGTCACGGTCCCTTCGGTGCGCTCGTGGGAGGGCGGCACGGGCACGTGGGAGCTGACCCGGGACAGCCGGATCGTGCTGGACCGCGGTGACGCCGGGCGACTGGCGCCCACCGCGGCGATACTCGCCCGCGAACTGGACCTCCAGGAGGGGCTGCGCCCGCGGATCGCCACCGGCCGCCCCGGCCGCGGCGACATCGGCCTGGCCCTCGGCGGCGGCGCCCCCTCCCCCGAGGGCTACGAGCTGGACCTCGCCGACTCCGCCCGGATCACCGCCCCGGACCGCCGCGGCGTGCTCTACGGCACCCGCACCCTGCTCCAGGCGCTGCGCACCGGCACCGCGGAGCACGAGGTCGCCCGCGGTACCGTCCGCGATCACCCCACCCACGGCGAGCGCGGCACGATGCTCGACGCGGGCCGCCGGTACTACTCCGTGGACTACCTCAAGCAGCAGATCCGCCAGCTCGCCTGGTACAAGCTCAACACCTTCCACCTGCACCTGACGGACTGGAACGGCTACCGCATCGAGAGCGACGAGTTCCCGGAGATCGTCGCGGAACAGCACTACACCAAGCGCGAGTTGCGCGACCTGGAGGACTACGCGGCACGCTACGGCGTGACCCTCGTACCGGAGATCGACCTGCCCGGGCACGCCGTCTCCATCGGCGACGCCCGCCCCGACCTGGCGTTCGCCTGCGAGTCGATGTCCCGGCCCAGCAACGGCTGGGAGGGCTCGGACCGCGGCCACTGGACCCTCGACTACACCAAGCCGGAGACGCGGCGCTTCGCCCGCGAACTGGTCGCCGAGGTCGCGGACGTCTTCGACAGCCCGTACCTCCACATCGGCACCGACGAGATCCCGCTGCGCCCGGCGCAGGAGGCGTGCCCGGAACTCGTCGCGTACCAGAAGAAGCAGGGCTACCCCTACCCCGGCGACGTGCTGGTGGAGTTCATCGACGACCTGGCCGGGGCCGTCCGCGCCGAGGGCAAGGCGGCGCAGGTCTGGCAGTGGTGGGACTTCCAGCAGCCCACGAGCATCGACCCGGACAAGCGCACCGGGGTCACCGAATGGCTCTCGCCCCCCGGCGGCCGCGCCGCCGAGGGCTACCCGACGGTGGGGATGGAGGAGAGCAAGCTGTACATGAGCGCCGGATTCGGTGCCACGCCCGGCGACTACGCCTTCTTCGACGTGCGCGACGTGTACCGCGACTACCCGTTCGAGTCCGCGCCCAACATCCTCGGCTACCGGATGGCCCGCTGGTCCGACCGCACCTACGACTACTCCGTCGGCTGGGTCGACTACTTCGCCCGCCGCCCGCTCGCCGTCGTCGCCGACCGCACCTGGGCCACCCCGGCCGGCTCCCCCGTGCAGCCGTTCCTCGACGCCTACGACCGCGTCGGCGACGCGCTGCCGGTCACGGTCTCCGACCCGGCGGACCCCGAGTCGCAGATCGGCGCCAACCCCGGTCTGTACGGGCAGGAGGGCTGGACGGCGACGGCCACCAGCGAGGAGAGCACCGGCGAGCCGGGTGGTGCGGCGCGCGCCGTCGACAACGACCCGTACACCCACTGGCACAGCGACTACGGCGCCCGGCTGCCGCAGCAGTTGTCCGTCGACACGGGCGCCCAGCGGCGGCTGGCCGGGGTGCGCTACATGCCGCGGCAGGACGGCGGCATCAACGGCCGCGTCGAGGACTACGAGGTGCTGGTCTCCGCCGACGGCGAGCACTGGCGGAAGGTCGCCGCGGGCAGCTTCCCCGAGGACCGCACGGAGTTCACCGTGCCCTTCCGGGAGGTGAAGGCGAGGCACATCGCGCTGAAGGTGCTCAGTGAGCACGGTGCGTCGGACACCTTCGCCTCGGTGGCGGAACTGGACGCCGTACGCGCCCGGTGAGCCCCGCGGGGCACGGCCAGGTGAACGCCGGGCGACACCGGGGCGCACCCCCGGTGACGTACTGACATACCTGAAATACCCGGACAACCCTCACCCACGGCGGGCGGTCTGACCCCGTGTCAGACCGCACCGCTGGAAGGGAATTCACGGATGAGGACACGGGTACGCACCGCCATGGCGATCGCCGCGGCGCTCGCCGCGGGCGCCGCGCTCGCCGCCCCCGCGACGGCCGCGGGCCGCGCGCACGAACCCCGCTGGGAGATATCGCAGGCCGGCAGCCTGCCGGACGGGGCCTGGCTGCACTCGGTGACGTCCGCGGGCGGCAGCGCCTGGGCCGTCGGCGCCGACGGCCTCTACGAGGGCATGCCGGAAGGCGTCGTGCTGCGCTGGGACGGCCGGCGCTGGCGGGAGACCGAGGACCCCGCCCTGCCGCCGGTCTACTACTGGAACAGCGTGGACGCCTCCTCGCCGCGCGACGTGTGGGCGTACGGCTGGAACTACGACGACGAGTACGTCGTCCGCCACGACGGCCGCAAGTGGCGCCAGGTGCCCCTGCCGGAGCTGCCCGGCGGCGAGCACCACGGCTCCGCGGAGATCGCCGCCGAGCGCGGCCGCGTGTGGGTGGCGGGCTGGGAGTGGCTGAGCACCTACGCGCACGGCTCCTGGACGTCGGAGAAGCTGCCGGACGGGCTGGACGTGACCGACGTCGACGCGCGCTCCTCCCGGAGCGCCTGGGCCGTCGGCGGCTTCGCCCACGTCGGCCAGGAGAGCCGCCCGGTGGTGCTGCGCTGGCGGAACGGCCGGTGGACCGAGGCCGAGGCCCCCGCCGACCCGGACCTGCGGCTGACCGACGTCCACGTGGAGTCCGACCGCAGCGTCTGGGCGACCGGCCGCGTCCCCGCGGCCGACGGCCAGGGCTTCGCCGAGCCCCGGGTCCTGCACTGGAACGGCCGCGGGTGGCGGGACGTCACCGGTCCGGTGAGCGGGCTCTTCGCCGAGGCCCTCACCGGCGACGGCCGCGGCGGCATCTGGGTGTCGGGCGACCCGTACGGGTGGGAGGGCCCGCCGGTGCTCTGGCACTACGACGGCCGGCGCTGGACCCGCCACGAGGGCGCCACGGTGGCGGCAGGCGAGACGCAGTCCTACGAGGTCGCCGCCCTCGCCCCGGGCGGGCGGCACGGCGGTCCCTGGGCCGTGGGGAGCTACGAGCGGGTCGAGGGCACGACGTCCCACCAGTCCGAGCTGATCGAGCGGTTCGGCCGCCGCTGAGGCGTTAATTCGGTTGCCGCGCCCGGCCGGCCGCTGCTCCACTGGCCGGGCACGGCAGACCCATGTCCCAGGACCGAGAGGAAACGCGCATGCGCGCAGCGTTCATGTCCACCCAGCAGGCCATCGCCACCTACGCAAGGGACATGACGCTCCGTGCACACGCTGAACCTGGGAATCCTGGCCCATGTCGACGCCGGTAAGACCAGCCTGACCGAGCGGCTGCTGTACGCGGCCGGGGTCGTCGAGGAGGTCGGGAGCGTCGACGACGGCAGCACCCGCACCGACTCGCTCGCGCTGGAGCGGCAGCGCGGCATCACCATCAAGTCCGCCGTCGTCTCCTTCGCGCTCGACGGCATCACCGTCAACCTCATCGACACGCCCGGCCACCCGGACTTCATCGCCGAGGTGGAGCGGGTGCTGCACGTGCTCGACGGCGCGGTGCTCGTGGTCTCCGCGGTGGAGGGCGTGCAGGCGCAGACGCGCGTGCTGATGCGCACGCTGCGGCGGCTCTCGATCCCCACGCTCGTCTTCGTCAACAAGACCGACCGGCGCGGCGCGCGCGACGACGCCCTGGTGCGCGACATCGCCGCGAAGCTCACCCCCGGCGCCGTCGCCATGGGCGCCGTCCGCGGACTCGGCACCCGCGCCGCCGCGTTCACCCCGTACGGCCCCGGCCACCCCGGCGACCAGGCCGGCGCGGCCTTCGCCGGCCGGCTCGCCGACGTCCTCTCCGGCCACGACGACGCGCTGCTCGCGGACTACGTCGCGGACGAGGCGGCGGTGACGTACCGCAGGCTGCGCAAGAGCCTCGCCGAGCAGACCGCGGCCGCGCTCGTCCACCCGGTGTACTTCGGCTCCGCCGCCACCGGCGCGGGCGTCGCGGAACTGACCGCGGGCATCAAGGAGCTGCTGCCGGCGTCCGCCGGGGACCCGGAAGGCCCCGCCGCGGGCACGGTCTTCAAGGTCGAGCGCGCTCCGGGCGGCGGGAAGGTCGCGTACGTGCGGATGCTCGCCGGCACGCTGAGCACCCGCCAGGAGCTGGCGTACGGCGACGGCGACCGCGCCCCCGTGACGGAGAAGGTCACCGGGGTCGAGGTCTTCGAGCAGGGCGCCGCCGTGCCCGCGGCCGGGGTGGCTGCGGGCCGCATCGGGCTGGTGCGGGGCCTGGCCGGGGTGCGCATCGGCGACGCGGTGGGCGCGGCCGTGGGCCGGGCGGCGGACGCGCGGGGCCACCACTTCGCGCCGCCGACGCTGGAGACGGTGGTGGTGCCGGACCGGGCCGCCGACCGGGGCGCGCTGCACGCGGCGCTCTTCCAACTGGCCGAGCAGGACCCGCTGATCGCGCTGCGCCAGGGGGCCGGGCCGGGCGGTCTGCAGGAGCTGTACGTCTCCCTCTACGGCGAGGTGCAGAAGGAGGTCATCGGGGCCACGCTCGCCGAGGAGTACGGGCTGCCGGTCTCCTTCCGCGAATCGTCCGTCATCCACGTCGAGCGGCTGGCGGGCAGCGGCTCGGCGTACGAGAAGGGCGACACCGGCACCAACCCCTTCCTGGCCACGGTCGGACTGTGTGTGAAGCCGGCGCCGCCCGGCACGGGCGTCCGCTTCGACCTGGCGGTGGAGCTGGGCTCGATGCCGTACGCGTTCTTCAAGGCCGTCGAGGACACGGTCCGCGCGACGCTGCACCAGGGCCTGTCCGGCTGGGAGATCCCCGACGCGCGGGTGACGATGACGCACTCCGGCTACTGGCCCCGGCAGAGCCACGCCCACCAGGGCTTCAGCAAGGCCATGTCGAGCACCGGGGCCGACTTCCGCGGCGTCACGCCGCTGGTGCTGGCGGACGCGCTGAAGCGCGCGGGTACGCGGGTGCACGAGCCCGTGCAGCGGTTCCGGCTGGAGGCGCCGGAGGACGCGGTGCCCGCGCTGTGGCCGGTGTTCGCGGCGCTGGCCGCCGTGGTCGACGGGCAGGAGGTGCGCGGCCAGGTCGCGGTGCTGGAGGGCGAGGTGCCGGCGGCGCGGGTGCACGGTCTCGAACGGCGGCTGCCGGGGCTGACCCGGGGCGAGGGCGTGCTGGAGACGGCGTTCGGCCGCTACCGGGCGGTGCGCGGTCCGGCCCCGTACCGGCCGCGCACCGACCACAACCCGCTGGACCGCAAGGAGTATCTGCTGCACGTCCAGCGGCGGGTGTGAGAGGCGGTACGGGTACGGGGTGGTGGCAACCCGTACCCGTACCGCGGCTTCGTGGCCCCGCAGGAACGGGGCTTCAGCGCACGAGCGCGGCGAGCGGTTCGCGGGCCAGGACGCGCACCGCCTCCTCGGCGAGCCGGCGGACGTCGCCGCGCGGCTTCTCGGGGTAGCGGTCGCGGCGGCGCGCCCAGGCGTCCTCGTACGCGAACCAGTCGACGGCGGCGGGCTCCTCGCCGGTCGCCAGCGCGGTGTCGAGCGTGGCGAAGTAGGTCTTCCAGCGGCTGTGGTAGAAGTCGCCGAGCAGGCCCTGCCACTCGCGGTTCGCGTAGTCGTGCAGCCCGGCCTCGCTGCCGGCGCGCGGGCCCCAGGTGGTGATCAGCGAGCGCGCGTCGTACTCCAGTCGGTCGCGCTCGGCGCGGTCGGCGCCCCAGGCGCGGGCCTCGGCGAGATGCCGACCCAGCAGGTGCTGCGCGTCGGTGCCCACCACCCGGTCGAGCAGCCGGATCAGCTCCAGCCAGGCGGCGGTCAGCTCGCGCAGCCCGCCGCGGTCGCCGGCCTCGTACGCCTCCTTGATCCGCGCCAGCAGCGGGCGGCTGCGGTTGGCGACCGCCTGTCTGGCGACGTCCATGAGGTCGTAGCGGTACGCGGCGGAGCGGCGCAGTCCGGGGGCGACGGCGAGGAGTTCGGTGAGCGCGCGGTCGAAGGCCGCGATGTCGTAGCGGTCGGCCTGCGGGCTCCAGGCGGCGGCGCTGCGGACGGTGAGGCCGGGGCGGGCGCAGAAGAGGCTGTCGGCGCCCTCGCTCCAGGAGTCGGCGCGCGTGGTGCCGTACGCGGTCTCGCGCAGCACCTGCCAGGCGGCGGCCGCGTGCGGGTCCGCGGCGCCGTAGCGGGCGGTGGCGTACTCGCGGAACCAGGCGTCGAGGTCGATCCGGCCGGGGGTCCAGGCGAGTTCGGTGAGCAGGGACATCGCGGCGGGGTTGTTGTCGGCGCCCTCCGGCATCATCGCGATGCCGGCCAGCGCGCTGCCCGGCTTGTCGCGCCAGGCGGGGTAGAGCCCGGCCCAGTCGGGGGTGTTGGCGCCGAGGGGGGTGTGGCCGCCGAAGTTCCAGATGGCGCCGAAGGCATAGGGGGTGCCGAGCCAGTCGGCCTCGCGGTCGGTGACGGTGGGGAACCGGTCGGAGAGGCCGTCGAGGATGAGCATGCGGTCGCGGTCGACGGCGTCGAGGATCTCCCGGCGCGGGTTGTGCTGCCAGCCGAGTATGGCCCAGAGGGCGTCGGGGTGGGCGCGCCGGAGCGCGGCCTCCACGGCGCGGGCGGCGTCGCCGACGGGGACGTCGCCGGGGTCGCCGCCCTCGTGCAGCAGGTCCATCTTGTACAGGCCCGCGGGGCCGAGGAGATCGCGCTGGTGGCCGTAGAAGGCGGCGGCGACCTCGGCGAAGCGCGGGTCGCGCGGGTCGAGCCAGCCGGGGCGGTCGAAGCCGACCCAGCCGCCCTGCGGGACGACGTGGGCGCCGGGGTTCTTCTCCGCGAAGCCGTCGGGGACGGTGCCGAAGTAGCCGGGGAGCACGGGCGTCATGCCCAGCTCGCGGACGCGCGCGGTGATGCGGGCGCCCAGTTCCGCGCGCAGGCGCAGCAGCCGGGCGGAGACGGGGCCGCCGAAGTACGCCATGTTCTGCAGCAGCCACCAGGGCTGGTGCGCGGGGGCGGGGATCCAGGCGCGCAGCTCTTCGTCGGAGTAGCCGAAGGCACGGAAGGTCTCGTAGTAGACGGCGTCGGTGCCCACGCAGACCAGCACCTCGTTGACGCCGTGGAGCGCGAGCACGTCGAGGGCGCGCTCCCAGGCGGCGAAGTCGCGGTAGGCGCCGGTGTAGCCCTCGTTGGTGTCGTTGTACGCGAAGCGGTGCGGCACGTGTGCCTCGCCGGTGAGCGGGGCGCCGGGGGCGGGCAGTTGCGCGGGCAGGTCGAGCTGGTCGCCGTTCCAGGAGATGTGCGCGCGGGCGGTGCGCTTGAGGTACGCGCCGGCGCCGGTGAGCAGCGCGCCGGTGCCGGTGGCGGCCACCGCGATCCGACCGGGGGCACCGGTGACGCGGTAGCGGTCGGGGCCGTCGGCGGGGAGCAGGGAGAGCTCGAACTGCCGGTGGTGGCGGGGCAGCAGCCGGGCGAGCGCCCGGCGGGCGCCCGCGGCGCCGTCCCCGCCTCCGTCGCCCTCGCCGTACGCGCCGGCTCCGCCGCCGCGCGCCGCCGCGGGCGCCGCGAGGCCGAGGGCCGGCAGCAGCACGGCGCCGCCGGCGATCGACGTCCCTGCCAGGAAGTGCCTGCGGTTCACGCTCATCGGTTCCCTCCGGGGAAGTCGGTGCTCGGGCCTCAGTGCTGGTGCGCGGGGCGGCGCTGGCCGGCCGCGAAGTACGCGGCGAGCGCGGGGTCCGGCGGCGGTACGTCGTACGCGGTGCCGCCGGTGCGCAGCGACCGGGTCGCGAGCACGCCCGCGGCGACGCTCATCCGGGCGGCCAGCGGTGAGGTGTCGGTGGCGTCGCCGAGCCGGACGAAGCGGCAGAACTCGGCGACGACCCGGTCGTCGGCCCGGCCGTGCGCGCCCTCGCCTGCGGGCACGCGGTGGATGGCGTCCGCGCCGGGGCGGTAGCCGGAGGGGCCGGTGTGCCAGACGCGGACCTCGTCGCCCGGGCGGTCGCCGAAGTTCTCCAGCCGGCCCTCGGTGCCGATGACGGTGTAGCTGCGCCAGTAGTCGGGGCTGAAGTGGCACTGCTGGTAGGCGGCGATGACGCCGTTGTCGAGGCGCATGTTCATCACGGAGACGTCCTCGACGTCCACCACGGGGTTCAGGTCGCGGCGCGCGGCCGGCGGCCAGGTGTCGTCGCGGTGCCGGCCGGCGGGGCGCGGGGTGCCGGGCGGCCGGCGGGGCAGGTCCCCGTAGAGCATGAGGGCCCCGAGGGCGTGCACGCGGCTGGTGTAGCCGCCGGCGAGCCAGTGCACGACGTCGATGTCGTGGGCCGCCTTCTGCACCAGCAGCCCGGTGGTGCGGCGGCGGTCGGCGTGCCAGTCCCTGAAGTAGTAGTCACCGCCGTACGCGACGAAGTGCCGCACCCACACGGTGCGCGGCACGCCGATGTCGCCGCGCGCGATGATGTCGCGCATCAGCCGGACGACGCCCGTGTGCCGCATGGTGTCCCCGACGTACAGCGGCGTGCCCGTCTCGTACGCGGTGCGCAGGATCGCGTCGCACTGCTCGACGGTGATGCCGAGGGGCTTCTCGACGAAGACCGGCTTGCCCGCTTCGAGCGCGGCGCGGGCGACGGTGGCGTGGGTGTCGTCGGGGGTGGTGACGACGATCGCGTCCACGCCGTCGGCGTCGGCGGCGTCGAGCAGCCCGCGGTGGTCGGCGTACGCGACGGCGCCGGGGAAGCGCGCGGCGACGCCCGTGCGCACCACCGGGTCGGTGTCGGCGACCGCGGCCACGACGGAGCCCACCCCCGGCCGGTGGGCGGCGTCGGCGAGGTTGCCGCGCAGCCCGAGGCCGACGACGCCCAGCCGCAGGTCCGTCACGATGCTCCCGCGCCCGCTCATGCCCGCACCACGGACATCCCCTGTTCCTCGAACCGGCGCGCCCTGTCCGCCGCCCGGTCGTCGGTGACGAGCACGTCGATGTCCGCCGGCGGGCAGATCCGGGCGAAGGTGCGCACCCCGAGCTTGGTGGAGTCGGCGACCACGACGAGCTTCCCGGCCTGCGCGGCGAGCAGCGCGTTGATGCTCGCCTCGTGCTCGTCGCGGGCGCTGGCGCCGTGCTCGGCGTCGACGGCGTCGGCGCCGACGAAGGCGATGTCGAGGCGGATCTCGCGCAGGATGTGCCCGGCGAGCGGGCCGACCAGTTCGTACGAGGACGGCATGGCGACGCCGCCGGAGACGACGACCTTCACGCTGCGCCGCACGGCCAGCTCGGCGGCGATGTTGAGCGCGTTGGTGACGACGGTGACGGCGGGCCGGTCGTCGCCGCGGGCGGCATCCGGCAGCCCGCCCTCGCCGTCGCCCCAGTCGGCGCGGGCGGCGAGCGCGCGGGCCACCGCGGCGGTGGTGGTGCCGCCGTTGAGGCCGACGACCATGCCGCGCCCGACCATGGCGGCCGCGGCCCGGCCGATGCGCTCCTTCTCCGCGGCGTCCCGCCCGGCGCGGTGGCGCAGCGGCAGGTCGTACGCGACGTCGTTCTGCACCGCGCCGCCGCGGGTGCGGACCAGCAACTGCTGCTCGGCCAACTGGTCCAGGTCGCGCCTGATGGTCGCCGCCGACACGGCCACCTCGACCGCCACGGCCTCCACGTCGAGCCGGCCGCGCTCGGCCAGCAGCCGCAGCAGCGCACCGTGCCGTTCGTGCTGGTTCAACCCGAATCCTCCCACCGATGATGCTTGAAGATGCTTGGAATTCTGCCTTAGCATGCATGATTGAACAATGGTTCTCACACAGGGCGGGCGATGAAGATGACGTACGTAGCCGCTGAGCTGGCCGATCAGCCCGCGTGCTGGCGCCGGGCGACGGAGCTGGCGGAGGTGCACGGGCCGCTGCTGCCGCAGCCCGGCGAGCGGGTCGCCGCCGTCGGCTGCGGCACCTCCTACTTCATGGCGCAGGCCTACGCCGCGCTCCGCGAGGAGGCCGGCCACGGCGAGACGGACGCCTTCCCCGCCTCGGGCTTCCCGGCCGGCCGGCGCTACGACCGGGTGCTGGCGCTGACCCGCTCCGGCACCACCACGGAGGTGCTGCGGCTGCTGGGCACGCTGGACGGCTCGGTGCGTACCACGGCGATCGTCGCCGACGGCGCCACGCCGGTGGCCGAGGCCGCGGACGACACGGTGGTGCTGGACTTCGCCGACGAGCGCTCCGTGGTGCAGACCCGCTTCGCCACCACCGCGCTGACCCTGCTCCGCACCCACCTCGGGGTGCAGCCGGCCACGGCGGTGGAGGACGCGGAGCTGGCGCTCGTCGAGCCGCTGCCGCAGGGGCTGCTGGCCGCCCGGCAGTTCACCTTCCTCGGCGCCGGCTGGACCGTGGGCCTGGCGAACGAGGCGGCGCTGAAGATGCGCGAGGCCGCGCTGGCGTGGACGGAGTCGTACCCGGCGATGGAGTACCGGCACGGCCCCATCAGCATCACCACCTCGGGCACCGCGACCTGGATGATCGGCGACGCGCCCGCGGGTCTGGAGGAAGAGGTGCACGCCACCGGCGCGCTCTGGGTCACCGGCGGGCTCGACCCGCTCGCCGAGCTGGTCCGGGCGCAGCGGCTGGCGGTGGCGCTGGCCGGCGCCCGCGGCCTGGACCCGGACGAGCCGCGCCACCTGACCCGCTCGGTGATCCTCAGCCCGGCGGGCTGAGGACCACCGGGGACGGGTGGGTCAGAACGGGCCCTGGAGGGCGCCGAGCCGGTCGGTCAGCCGCAGGTTCTCGGTGTAGTCGACGGGGCAGGAGATGACGTCCACGCCGTCGTGGGCGAGGGCGTCGCGCAGCGTGGGCAGCAGTTCGTCCGCGGACTTCACCGCGTGCCCGCGGGCGCCGAAGCTCTCCGCGTACGTCACCAGATCCGGGTTGGCGAAGCGGGTGTGGGAGTGGCGCCCCATCTCCAGCTCCATCTTCCAGGTGATCAGCCCGTACTCGTCGTCGACGAGGACGAGCACCGTCATCGGGATGTTCTCGCGGACGGCGGTCTCCAGCTCCTGGGAGTTCATCAGGAACGCGCCGTCGCCCGTCATCGCCAGCACCTGCGCGTCGGGCCGGGCGAGCTTGGCGCCGATGGCGCCGGGCACGGCGAAGCCCATGGTGGACAGGCCGTTGGAGATCAGGCAGGTGTTCGGCTCGTACGTGGGGAAGAGCCGGGCCATCCACATCTTGCCGGCGCCGGTGTCGACCAGCACCACGTCCTCGCGGCCCAGCGCCTCGCGGACGTCGGCGACGACGCGCTGCGGGGCGAGCGGGAAGGACGAGTTGCGGCGGCCGTGCGCCAGTTCCTCGGCGAGCAGGCCGCGGATGAGCCGGCCGTCGCCGTGGAAGGTGCGGCCGACCGCCTCCGCGAGACCGTCGAGTGAGGACGACGGGTCGCCGAGCACGCCGACCGCGACCGGGTAGTGGGAATCGACCTCGGCCGGGAACTGGTGCAGGTGCAGGATCTGCTTGTCGCCCTGCGGGTTGATCTTGACCGGGTCGAACTCCTGCAGCTCGTAGCCGACGCAGATGAGCACGTCGGCGTTGTCGAAGCCGAAGTTGGTGTAGTCGTGGCGCATGAAGCCGACGGCGCCCAGCGCGTTGGGGTGGTCGTCGGGGAAGACGCCCTTGCCGTTGAAGGTCGTCGCCACCGGGATGTCGAGCCGCTCGGAGAAGCGGATCAGGGCGTCCTTGGCGCCGGCCCGGGTGGCGCCGTGGCCGGCCAGCAGGATGGGGCGCGAGGCGGCCGCAAGCACCTCGGCGGCGCGCTCCAGTTGCGCCGGGGACGGGGCCTCGGGGCGCGGCCTGTTGATGGGCAGCGGGTTCAGCGGCGGGTCGGGGACGACACCCTCTATGTCCTCGGGCAGCGCGAGGAAGACCGCGCCGGGCCGCTCGCTCTGCGCGGTCTTGAACGCCTGGCGCACCATCTCCGGCACCGCGCCCGGGGCCCGTACCTGCTGGGACCAGTCGGTGACCGGGGCGAACATCGCGGGCAGGTCGATGACCTGGTGCGACTCCTTGTGCACCCGGTCGAGACCGCCCTGCGCGGCGAGCGCGACCACCGGGGTGCTGTTGGTGTGCGCGTCGGCGACGCCGAGCAGCAGGTTGATGGCCCCGGGGCCGAGGGTCGCGGAGCACACCCCCGCGCGGCCGGTGATACGGCCGTACATCTCCGCCATGAACGACGCGCCCTGCTCGTGGCGGACCAGGACGTAGTCGATGGACGGTGAGGCGTTGACGGCGTCGACGAAGCGGATGTTCTCCTCGCCCGGCACGCCGAAGACGTGCGTCACGCCCTCCGCCTCCAGGCAGCGCACCAGAAGGTGCGCCACGTCTTCGGGGGTGTCTGCAGTGCTCATGCCCCGAGCGTAACCTGCGGGCGCATGCGAAAGGCTCCGCCGGAATTCGGTCGGAGCCTCGGAATGCTATGCTGAGGAATTCTCTGCGCATATTCAGAAATCGTGAACTAGCGCCAGGGGAAAGTGCGATGCGGGCATTCTATCCGTGCGGGAGTTGAATTGTCAAACGAGGTGTCGGACGAGGTGCAGAACGAGGAAATGCGACGGGAGCAGGAATTCCTTGACCTGCTCCGGCAGCGCCTCACCGAGCTGCGCGACGGCGCGGCGGCGGGGGTGCGGGCGGCCCTGGGCCGGGACGGGGGCAACACCCTCCAGGCCAGACTGGAACGCGACGTGCTGGTGGCGGAACAGTCCGGGCTGCTGGCCGCGTTCAACGCCGGCGAGCACGGCCTGTGCTTCGGCCGGCTGAGCTTCCGCGACGGCCGCGACCACCACATCGGCCGCATCGGCATGCGCGCGGACGACGAGGAGCGCACGCCGCTCGTCGTCGACTGGCGGGCCGAGGTGGCCCGCCCCTTCTATCTCGCCACCGGCCACACCCCCATGGGCCTGCGCCGGCGGCGGCACATCTCCACCGAGGGACCCCGGGTCACGGGCCTGCACGACGAGATCCTCGACCTCACCGACACCGAGCGCACCGGTCTGGAGGGCGCCGACGCCGACGCGGTGCTCCTCGCCGCGCTCGACGCCGCCCGCACCGGCCGGATGCACGACATCGTGCAGACCATCCAGGCCGACCAGGACCGCATCATCCGCGCCCCGCACCGCGGCGTCCTCGTCGTCGAGGGCGGGCCCGGCACCGGCAAGACCGCCGTGGCCCTGCACCGCGCCGCCTATCTGCTCTACGCCCACCGCGAGCAGCTCGCCCGCCGCGCGGTGCTCATCGTCGGCCCGGGCCCGGCCTTCCTCGGCTACATCTCCGAGGTGCTGCCCGCCCTCGGCGAGACCGGCGTGCTGCTGGCCACCCCCGGCGAGCTGTTCCCCGGCGTCGACGCCACCGGCACCGACACCCCGGCCGCGGCGGCGGTCAAGGGCGGCACGGCGATGGCCGGCGCGCTCGCCGCGTACCTCGAAGACCGCCAGCGGCTGCCGGAGTCGACCGTCGTCATCCCGCACGAGGACGGCGAACTGCACCTCGACTACTGGCTGGCCAACGCGGCCCGCAAGCGCGCCCGGGACACCGAGCTGCCGCACAACGCGGCCCAGCCGCACTTCGCGTTCAACGTCATCGACGGGCTGACCCGGCAGCTCACCGACCGCCTCGGCGACGACCCGTTCGGCGAGGAGAACCTGCTGGGCCCCGACGACATCGCCCAGCTCGGCAAGGCGGTCGCCGCCAACGAGGAGGTGCACGCCGCCATCGCGGAGCTGTGGCCGCTGCTGACGCCCCAGGAGCTGGTCGCGGACTTCCTCGCCGAGCCGGTCCATCTGCCGGCGGCCGACGGGGAGTTGATCCGCCGCGCCGGCGGGCCGTGGACGCCCGCGGACGTGCCGCTGCTGGACGAGGCGGCGGAGCTGCTGGGGGACGAGGGACCGGCACAGGCGGCGGCGCGGGCGCGCGCGGAGGCGGAGCGGCAGGAGCGGATCGCGTACGCGCAGGGCGTGCTGGAGATGTCGTACGGCTCGCGCACCCAGGAGTTCGAGGACCGCGACGACGACGAGGCGGAGGTGCTGGCCGCGCACGACCTCATCGACGCCGAGCGGCTGGCCGAGCGCCAGGAGGAGGCCGACCACCGCACCGCGGCGGAGCGGGCCGCGGCGGACAGGACCTGGGCCTTCGGCCACATCATCGTCGACGAGGCGCAGGAGTTGTCGCCGATGGCGTGGCGGCTGCTGATGCGGCGCTGCCCGACCCGCTCGATGACGCTGGTCGGCGACCCGGCGCAGACGGCGGAGCCGGGCGCGTGCGGGGCGTGGGAGGCGATCCTCGGCCCGTACGTGGACAAGCGCTTCGAGCACATCACGCTGGGCGTCAACTACCGTACGCCGGCGGAGATCATGGAGGTCGCGGCCGAGGTCGCGCGGGCGGAGGATCCCGGGTACACGCCGCCGCGGTCGGTGCGCGCCACGGGCGTACGCCCCTGGGCGGAGCGCGCCGGCGAGGCGCCCGGCGCCGTGCCCGCGGCGGTCGCGGCGGCCGTGGCCCGCGAGTCGGGCGGCGCGGGGCGGCTGGCGGTGATCGCGCCGCGGGAACTGCTGCCGGCGCTGGCGGTGGCGCTGCCGGACGCGGCCTCGGGCGCGGCGCCCGACCTGACCCGGCCGGTGGTGCTGCTCGGGCCGCGGCAGGCGAAGGGGCTGGAGTTCGACACGGTGATCGTGGCGGAGCCGGCGCTCTTCGGGGGCAGCGACCTGTACGTGGCCCTGACCCGGGCGACGCAGCGCCTCGGCGTCGTGTACGCGGACGCGCTGCCCGCGGCGCTCGGCGGGCTCGCGTAGCGAGAGGAGGTCGGCGCGCCGCACCGGACCGGGAGGAGCCCGGTGCGGCGCGCCTGCCCGGCCGGTGGCCGGGTGTCAGGGGGCTCTCACCCGCCGTGCGGCTCGCCGTCCGGCGCCGCGGCCGGCGTGCCCGGGTCGCGGTGCGGGTCGAACTCGGCGTGCAGCCTGCGGGTGTGGTCCACGTACCGCGGCGGGCCGGTCAGCGTCACCTCCGCGGTGAGCCGCGGTGCCGCGCTCGACGCGGAGAACCGCAGCTCCAGCGCGCCCGGCTCCACCACGCGGCGCCCGTCGCGGCCGGTGAACGACGCCACGTCGGCCGGCACGACGGCCCGTACCCGGCGCTCCTCCCCCGCGCGCAGCGCCACCCGGGCGTAGCCGACGAGGCGCTGCACGGGCTGCACGACGGAGGCCACGGGGTCGTGCAGATAGAGCTGGACGACCTCGGTGCCGTCCCGCTCGCCGGTGTTGCGGAGGGTGAACGACAGCGCGAACTCGCCGTCGGTGGGGCACTCGTAGGCCGCCACCTCCAGGCCGGACCAGGCGAAGGCGGTGTACGACAGCCCGTGGCCGAAGGCGAACGCCGCGGTCGGGTCGACGTTGGACACCTCGTTCGCCTGGCCGAGACGGGGCGCGAGGTACGTCGTCGGCTGCGCCCCCGGGCCGCGGGGCACGCTGACGGGCAGCCGGCCGGACGGGTTCGTCCGCCCGCCGAGCACGCCGGCCACCGCCGCCGTGCCCTCCTCGCCCGGGAAGAAGGACTGCACGATCGCGGCCGCCCCGTCCGCCGCCCGCCCGAGCGCGTACGGCCGTCCGGCCAGCAGCACGGGCACCACCGGGGTCCCGCTGTCCAGCAGGGCGTCGAGCAGGTCCTGCTGGACGCCGGGCAGCGCCACCGACTCCGCGTCGCAGCCCTCGCCGCTGGTGCCGCGGCCGAAGAGCCCGGCGCGGTCGCCGAGCGCCGCGATCACCACGTCGGCCGCGCGGGCGGCCCGTACCGCCTCGGCGAAACCGTCCGTCTCCGGGCCGTCGACGGAGCAGCCGGCGGCGACGGTGACGGCGGCGTCCGGGAACTCCCGGCGCAGCGCCTCGTGGAGCGTGGGCAGCCCGATGCCGACCGGCGTCGAGGGGTGCTTGACGCCGACGTGGACGGGGAACGAGTAGCAGCCGAGGACGGCGTGCGGCTCCTCGGCGTTGGGGCCGACGAGCGCGATACGGCGGGGGCGGTCCAGCGGCAGTGTGCCGTCGTTGGCGAGGAGCACCACGGCCTGCTCGGCCACCTCGCGGGCCAGCTCCCGGTTGGCGGCGGAGTCCAGGTCGACGGTGCCGCGCACCGCGTCCGGCTCCGCCCCCGCGTCGGGGTCTGCCTCTGCGTCCGCGTGCGCGTCCGCCAGTGCCTCGGGCACCGGCGACCAGCCGGCGTCCAGCAGTCCCAGCCGGACCTTCTGCGTCAGCACCCGGCGCAGCGCCCGGTCGACCAGGCCCTCGTCGACCCGCCCGTCCGCGATCGCCGCGAGCAGCGGCGGCCCGAAGGTCTTGACCGTCGGCAGCTCCACGTCCACCCCGGCGGCGAGCGCGGCGCCGGCGGCACCGGCCCAGTCGCCGGCCACGCCGTGCAGCGTACGGAGGAACGAGATACCGAAGTAGTCGGCCACGACGGTGCCTTCGAAGCCCCAGGTGTCCCGCAGCAGCCCGGTCAGCAGCGACGCGTCGGCCGCGGACGGCACGCCGTCGGTGTCGGTGTACGAGCTCATCACGGAACCCACGCCGCTCTCCCGCAGCGCCATCTCGAACGGCGGCAGCAGCACGTCGGCGCGCTCGCGCTCGCCCACGGCGACGGGCGCGAGGTTGCGCCCGGCGCGGGAGGCGGAGTAGCCGACGAAGTGCTTGAGGGTGGCGAGGACGCCGGCGGACTGCAGGCCCTGGATGTAGGCGGTGGCCACCGTGCCGACGAGGTACGGGTCCTCGCCGATGGTCTCCTCCACCCGGCCCCAGCGCACGTCGCGTACGACGTCCAGGACCGGCGCGAGCCCCTGGTGGATGCCCACGGCCCGCATGTCCCGGCCGATGGCCGCGGCCATCCGCCGCACCAGCGCCGGGTCGAACGTCGCGCCCCACGACAGGGGCACGGGGTACGCGGTCGCGCCCCAGGTCGCGAAGCCGGCCAGGCACTCCTCGTGGGCGAGGGCCGGGATGCCGAAGCGCCCGGCGGCCACGACCCGCTCCTGGGTGCGCTGCAGCGACAGCGCGCCGAGCGCGGGGTCGACGGGCGCGGTGCCGAACGGCCGCGTCAACTGGCCGAGCCCGGCCGGCAGCAGCGCGCCGAGGTCGACGACCTCCTCCATCTCGTGCTGGTACGGCGCCACTTCGCCGCCCTCGGCGGAGGCGCCGACCCAGACCCCGAAGAGCTGGGCGACCTTCTCCTCCACGCTCATGGCGGCGATCAGCGCCGACACGCGGGTGCCGGTGTCGTGTGCGGGGTCGTTCCACACGGGGGTGGCCGTGTCCGGGGCGTCTGCCCGGGGTGTCTCTACTGCCACGTTCGCGGTCACTTTCCTCCGACGCCCATGAGGCCCTGGACCAGGGCACGCCGGGCGAACAGGTAGACGAGCAGGACGGGAATCATCGACAGGACCACGGCGGCCAGCAGCCCGGGCGCGTCGATGCCGCGCTCGGTCTGGAAGTCGTAGAGGCCGAGCGTGATCAGCTTGGTGTCGTCGGACTGGGTCAGGACGAGCGGGAAGAGGAAGCCGTTCCACGCCTGGAGGGCGGAGAAGACCACGATGGTGGCGAGCCCGCCCCGGGAGAGCGGGAGGACCAGTTGGAAGAACATCCGCCGGGGGCTGGCGCCGTCCATGGCCATGGCCTCGAACAGCTCGCGGGAGATGTCGCGCATGGTGCCGCTGAGGATGAGCGCGGAGACCGGCAGGCAGAAGGCGGCGGTGGGCAGGATGACGCCGATGAGGTTGTCGTAGAGCCCGGCCTCGCTGATGAGGTAGAACATCGGGACGATCACGGCCTGCAGCGGGATCGCCAGCCCCAGCAGGAAGAGCCGGAAGACGCCGGTGGTGACCGGGCCGCGGCTGCGCACGATGGCGTACGACAGCGGCGGCACCAGCAGCAGGACGATGCCGACGACGCAGGCGGTGACCAGGGCGGTGTTGAGGAAGTAGCGGCCGAAGCCGGTGTCGAAGGCGCCGGTGAAGTTGTCGAGGGTGACGTCCTCGGGGAGGGCGAGCGGCCCGCCCTGGGCGAAGTCGGACCGCGACTTCAGGGTCGCCGAGACCATCACGTACAGCGGCAGGCCGATGAGGAAGAGCCAGACCAGCGAGCCCGCGCCGGCGAGGTAGTGGGGACGTCGCCTCATCACAGGCCCTCCGTGGTGCTGCGCATCTTGTCGTAGCCGGACAGCCGCACCATGATCAGCGAGATGAGCGTCGCCGCCAGCACCAGGACGAGCGCGATGGCCGCGCCGGCGCCGAAGTCGAAGCCCTTGAAGGCCCGTTCGTACATGTAGTACGCGCTGATGGTGGTGTCGGTGCCGGGCCCGCCCTGGGTGAGGATCAGGACGGTCTCGAAGGTGGTGAGCCCGCCGACGACCATGAGGATCATCGACGTCATGATCGCGTTGCGCAGTTGCGGCAGCGTGACGTGGAAGAACTGCCGGTAGCGCCCGGCCCCGTCGATCTCGGCCGCCTGGTAGAGCACCTGCGGTACGGCCCGGGCCGCGCCCTGGTAGATCAGGGTGTGGAACGGGGTGAACTGCCAGGTGCTCACGAAGGCCAGCACGCCGATCGCCGACGCCTGCTCGCCGAAGAGGTTGCCGTCCCCGAAGAGCCAGGTGGCCTCCGCGGGCACGCCGAAGTTCGGGTCCAGCAGGGCGCGCCAGACGACGGAGACGGCGGTGGCGGAGAGCAGCAGCGGGACGAAGTAGATCGCCGAGAGCACCGCGCGGTTGCGCTGCTTGCCCGCGGCCCAGACGCCCAGCGCGATGCTCAGCGGGGTCTGGATCGCCACTCCGAGCCCGGTGAGGAGCAGGCTGAGCCAGATGCTCTTGATCATCACGGGGTCGTCGAAGACCCGCCGCCAGTTGTCGAGCCCGGCGAACTCCGGGTCCCCGATGCCGTTCCAGGACATGAACGACAGCACGCCGACCATGATCAGCGGCACGACGGCGAAGGCGGCGAAGAACAGCGTGGCGGGGGCCGCCCAGAGGAAGCCGGGGCGGCCCACGTCGGCGACGTTCGCGGTCCGCGTCCGGCGCCGCCGCCGCTCGGCGGGCGGGGCGGCGGGGCGGACGCGCGTCATCTGTGTGGTCATGGGTCGTCAGGAGGTCGGCAGGGCCTGCATGGCGGAGACGAAGCCGTCCTCGTCGAGCTGTCCGTTGAAGAACTGCTGGACGGCCTTGTGCATGTCGGTGGCGGCGGACTGCGGATACGCCTGGTCCCAGGAGAGCTGGAAGTGCGGCGCCTTCTCGACCAGGCCGTACTGGTACTTCGAGTACTCGGGGCTGGCCGCCTGGTCGAGGAAGTCCGGGGTGTTGGTCGTGGTCGGCAGGTTGCCGATGGACAACTGGTCCTTCACGAACGTGTCGGAGTACATGAGCTTGAGGAACTCCGCGATGGCCTCGGGGTGTTCGGCCTTCTTCATCACCGAGTAGTAGTTGTTGGTGTTGCCCGCGAGGTTCTCCGGGTCGCCCTTGCCGCCGTCGACGGCCGGGAAGGCGCTGTAGCCGAGGTCCTCGGCGGCGAACGTCTCGTCCAGGCTCTGCTGGGTGGAGTAGTACCAGGAGCCCATCAGCTCGAAGCCGGCCTTGCCGGAGGCGACGAGCTGCGGCGAGCCGTTGTTGGTGAACTTCACCGAGTCGTAGGTGTCCCCGAAGGCGCCCGCGTCGACGAGTTCGCGGATCATGCCGAGCGCCCGCCGGCTGTCGTCGCTCGCCCACGCCTCCTTGTCGCCGTCCAGCGCCTGCTGGAACAGCTCGGGGCCCGCGATGCGGTCGTAGAGGTACTGGAACCACATCTGGGTGGGCCACATGTCGCCGCCGCCGAGCGCGATCGGGGTGACGCCCGCGTCCTTGAGCTCCGCCACCGCGGCCAGCAGGTCGTCCCAGGTCTCGGGCGGCTCCACGCCGGCGTCGGCCAGCACCTTCTTGTTGTGGAAGAGCAGCACCGGCTGCGTGCCGCGCATCGGGACGCCGTACGCCTTGCCGTCCACCACCGAGGCGTCGAAGACCGAGGGCAGGAAGTTGTCCTTCAGGCCCGGGTCCTTCTTGATGAAGTCGTCCAGCGGCAGCAGCAGGTCGGCGTCGACGAACGGCTTGATGCTGCCGCCGCCCCAGTGGAAGAAGACGTCGGGGGCCTGCGGGGTGCTGATGATCGTCTGCAGCTTCTGCTGGTAGTCGGCGCCCGGGATGGTGTCCAGTCGGGCCTTGACCTCGGACGTCTTGTTGAACTCGGCGACGAGCTTCTTCTCCACCTTGTTGGTGGCGTCGCCGTAGACGAGGACGGTGAACTCGTTCTCGCCGGAGGCCGATCCGCCGTCGTCGCCGCAGGCCGCCAGGGTCAGCGTGAGCCCGAGCGCCACGCCGCCGGCGAGTATGCGGGGCATCCGCCTTCGCGTCTTCATACGTACGCCTCTCGAAAATTTCGTCCCGATCACCGAAAGTCGATGTAGGGCTGGACAGTAGGCGAGCGACCGCAGACGGTCAACGGGCCCGCGGCCGCGCGACCAAACCGTTACCGCTGACCGTGCCTTATCCTTCGAACCATGCGTGAAGACGACGACGTGGACGGCCGGGTGACCCTGGCCGAGGTGGCGACTCAGGCCGGGGTGTCGCTCTCGACGGTTTCGAAAGTTCTCAACGGGCGATCCGATGTCTCTCGGCCGACGCGTACGAAAGTCGAGCAACTGCTGGAGACCCACGGCTACCGCCGCCGGGCCCAGGCCGCCCCGCAGGCGCCGCTCATCGAGCTGGTCTTCCACGAGCTGGAGAGCGTCTGGGCGATGGAGCTGATCCGCGGTGTGGAGAACGTCGCCAAGCAGAACCACGCGAGCGTCGTCCTCACCGAGAGCGGTACGCGGCACGCGCCTGACCCCGACTGGATCGAGGGCGTCCTGCGGCGCCGCCCGCTGGGCGTGGTGCTGGTCTTCTCCACGCTGCCCGACCGGGTGAAGAAGCAACTGCGCTCGCGCGCCATCCCGTTCGTCATCGTCGACCCGGCGGGCGACCCCGAGCCCGACGTGCCCTCCGTCGGCTCCGCGAACTGGTCCGGCGGCATGGCCGCCACCCGCCACCTCATCGAGCGCGGCCACCGGCGGATCGCCATCATCACCGGTCCCGAGGACATGATGTGCTCCCTCGCCCGGCTCGACGGCTACCGCTCGGCGATGGCCATGGCCGGCCTCGACGTCGACCCCGCGCAGGTCCGCTTCGGCGACTTCCACGTCCAGGGCGGCTTCGACCACGCCATGGAGCTGCTCGACGGGCCCGGCCGGCCCACCGCCGTGTTCGCCGGCAGCGACCTCCAGGCCCTCGGGGTGCTGGAGGCGGCCCGGCTGAAGGGGCTGAGCGTGCCGGACGAGCTGTCCGTCGTCGGCTACGACGACGTGCCCCTCGCCCAGTGGTCCAGCCCCGCGCTCACCACCGTCCACCAGCCGCTGCGGCAGATGGCGGAGGAGGCGGCGCAGATGCTGCTGCGCCCGCGCGAGCCCGGCAAGGGGGCGCTGCGCATGGAGCTGGCCACCCGGCTGGTGGTACGGCAGAGCACGGCGCCGCCCGCGGAGCCGCCGGCCGGTCCGTAGCAGCCGGGCCCTCCGCTCCCCGGTCCCGCCGCACTCCTCTGCGTGCGGCGCCCGGGGATTCGTCCCTCCGTCACGGCACCGCGGGCGGCAACCTCCCGCCGTCCGGCGGCAACCCACGGCCGGAGCGTGCCGCCGCCACGCGGGCGCGCATCCCCCCACCCGCACACGTACCGGACGGAGAGCAGCACATGCGCACGCACAGGAGGAAGCCCCGCACCATGTACGCCGTCGCCACCGCGACGGCCACCGCCGCCGCCACCGCCGCCCTGCTGGTCCCGGGCGCGCTGGCCGACGAGGCCGCCCCGGCCGCGGCCGCCCCGATCGGCTTCGGCGCCGGCACCACCGGCGGCGCCGGCGGCCCGACCGTGAGGGTGTCGGACGCGGCCGCGTTCACCGCCGCGGTGCAGAGCGCCGGACCGCGGATCGTCCAGGTCGACGGCACCATCCAGCTCGGCGGCATGACCAAGGTCGCGTCCGACAAGACCGTCGTCGGCGTCGGCGGCAACGGCCGCATCACCGGCGGCGGCGGGCTGAACATCAGCGAGGTCAGCAACGTCATCGTGCAGAACCTGACGATCTCGGGCAGCGACGACGACAACGTCAACGTCCAGTACTCCACGGACGTCTGGCTGGACCACAACACGCTGACGGACGCGAGCGACGGCAACCTGGACATCAAGCGCGCGTCGGACGGCATCACGGTCTCGTGGAACCGGTTCCACGGCCAGGACAAGAACGCGCTGCTCGGCCACAGCGACTCCAACGCCGGCGAGGACGCCGACGCCCTGCACGTCACGTACGCCTTCAACTGGTTCGACGGCACCAACCAGCGCAACCCGCGGGTCCGCTTCGGCAACCCGGTGCACGTGCTCAACAACTACTACGACGACATCGGCTCGTACGGCGTCGCCTCCACCGAGGACGCCGGCGTGCTGATCGAGGGCAACTACTTCGAGAACACCGAGGACCCGTTCCATCTCGGCGAGGCCAGTTCCGGCCCCGGCACCATCGAGGCCCGCGACAACCACTTCCAGAACTCCGGCACCGGCCAGGCCGGCGGCTCCGTCGCGGACATCCCGTACGGCTACTCGGTCCAGCCCGCGCAGAGCGTCAAGAGCACCGTGACCGGCGGCGCCGGCGCCGGGAAGCTCTGAGAGACGGCGCCGCGCGCCGCGGCGGCCCGCGGGACACGTCCTGCCCCTCCCGCGGCGCGAGTCCCCCGCGGCGCGCGGCGCTGCACGGCGTACGGCACCGCCGTACGCTCCCCGGCCCCGGTCCCGCGCGGCGGACCGGGGCCCGAACTCCCCTTCCCCGGGGCGAGGTTGCGGTATTCAACGGGAACGGCGCGCGGGTTATCCTCCTGCGCACCAGGGGCATGCCCCCGACCGTGCGAGCGCACGCACCGTTCCCCCACACCCTCAACCCCACCCCAGGAGGGTCACCATGAGAGTGCGTACCATCTCGGCGATCGCCGCCGGGTTCTGCCTCGCCGTCTCCGGCGTCGCCCTGTCCGCGGCCAGCGCAGACCCGCCCGCGAAGGACGGACGGGCGGCGGTCGAGCTGACCACCGTGGCCGAGGCGAAGAACCCCAGCGCCGGCACCGCGGGCCCCGGCGACTCGGTCTGGATCGCCGAACGCGCCGGCACCGTCCGCGTCCTCACCGGCTCCGGCCTCGGCGAGCCCGTGCTGGACATCTCCGACGACACGACCACCGACGGCGAGCGCGGGCTGCTCGGCATCGCCTTCGACCCGGAGTTCGAGCACTTCTACGTCTCCTTCACGGACCGGGAGGGCACCAGCACCATCGACGAGTTCGCGGTCGCCGACGGCGAACTCGACCCCGGCTCGCGGCGTACCGTCCTCACCCAGGAGCAGCCCTACTCCAACCACAACGGCGGCCAGATCGCCTTCGGCCCCGACGGGATGCTGTACATCGCCCTCGGCGACGGCGGCGCGGGCGGCGACCCGCACGACTACGGCCAGAACCTGAACACCCTGCTCGGCAAGCTGCTGCGGATCGACCCGGGCGGCGGCGACCCGTACGCGATCCCCGAGGACAACCCCTTCGTGGACGACGCGGACGCGCGGGACGAGATCTGGGCGTACGGGCTGCGCAACCCGTGGCGGTTCTCCTTCGACGCCGAGACCGGCGACCTGTGGATCGGCGACGTCGGGCAGAACCGGGTCGAGGAGATCGACTACGCCCCGGGCGACAGCCCCGGCGGCGAGAACTACGGCTGGGGCCGGATGGAGGGCTCGGAGGTCTTCGACGGCGAGGAGCCGGCGAACCACGTGCCCCCGGTGCACGAGTACGGCCGCGACGGGCTCGGCTGCTCGGTCACCGGCGGCTTCGTCTACCGCGGCGAGGCGATCCCGGACCTGGCGGGCCAGTACCTGTTCAGCGACTACTGCGACGGCACCGTGCGCGCCCTCGAAGTCGAGAACGGCGAGGTCACCGGCGAGAGCGACCTCGGCGTCAGCGGCGGCGAGGTGATCTCCTTCGTCCAGGGCGGCGACGGCGAGCTGTACGTGCTGGACCTCGGCGGGCCGGTCCAGCGGCTGGACCCGGCCGCGTAGCACCGGCGACCCCGCGGGCCGCCGCAGCGCGGCCCGCGGGCACCGGTGGCCGCACGCCCCATTCCGGTCGCGGGCGCGGGACGTTACCGTGCGGTAGATGAAGCGACCGGGGCTCAGTGACCTGACGGGACGGCGGATCTTCGTCACCGGCGCGGCGGGCGGCATCGGCCGCGCCACCGCCGCGCTGGCCGCGGACCGCGGCGCGGAGCTGTTCCTCACCGACCTGGACGGGGACCGACTCGACGCCACCGCCGCGCGGATACGCGCCCGGGGCGGGACCGTTCGCTACGCGGGCGCCGCCGACGTCACCGACCTCGACGCCGTACGGGCCGTGGCCGGCGACGTGCACGCCGCGGCGGACGGGCCGATGGACGTGGTGATGAACATCGCCGGGATCTCGGCCTGGGGCACGGTGGAGCATCTGGAGCACCGGCACTGGCGCGCCATGGTCGAGGTCAACCTGATGGGTCCGGTGCACGTCATCGAGGCGTTCGTGCCGCCGATGATCGCGGGCGGCCGCGGCGGGCACCTGGTCAACGTCTCCTCCGCGGCGGGCCTGCTGGGGCTGCCGTGGCACGCGGCGTACAGCGCGGGCAAGTTCGGTCTTCGCGGCGTCTCCGAGGTGCTCCGCTTCGACCTGCGCCGGCACGGCATCGGCGTCAGCCTGGTCTGCCCGGGCGCGGTGGACACGCCGCTGACCGAGACCGTGGAGATCGTCGGCGTGGACAAGGAGAGCAAGGCGTTCAAGCGGCTCCAGGCGGGCTTCCGCAGGCAGGCGGAGTCGCCGGAGGCGGTCGCCGGGATGATCCTCAAGGGCGTGGCACGCAACCGCTACCTGGTGCACACCTCCGGGCGGGTACGGGCCGCGCACGGGCTGCAGCGCGCGGCGCCGCCGCTGTACGCGCTGGCGATGCGGGCGATGAACTCCGCCACCCACCGGCTGCTGCGCCGCGCGGTCCTCGCCCCGCCAGAACCGGCGGCGCCCAAGGGCGGCCCGGTGCCGCCGAAGGACGGGGGCGCACGGTGAGCGCGCCGCGCATCGCCCCCGGCGGGCGCGGCGACGTCGGCGCGGCCACCTGGCTGCTCAGCCGCGCGGCGGGCCGTGTCGCGGGCACCCGGCCGCCCGCGCTCTTCCTCGTCCTCGGCCGGCACCGCCGGCTGTTCCGGGGCTGGCTGCGGTTCGCCGGCCGGCTGATGCCCCGCGGCACGCTGCCGCGCCGGGAGACGGAGCTGGTGATCCTGCGGGTGGCGCATCTGTGCGGCTGCGCGTACGAGTTCGAGCACCACCGCAGGCTCGGCCGCCGGGCCGGGCTGACCCCCGCCGACGTCGCCCGGGTCGAGGCAGGACCCGGGGCGGACGGGTGGACCCAGCGCGAGGGCGCGCTGCTGGCCGCCGTCGACGCGCTGCACCACGACCGGGACCTCGACGACGCGCTCTGGCAGCGGCTGCGCACCCACCTGGACGAGCAGGGGGCCATCGAACTGCTGCTGCTCGCCGGGCACTACGAGATGCTCGCCACGACCATCGCCGCGCTGCGGCTGGCGCCGGACCCGGCCCGCTAGCGGGCCCGCCGCAACGTCCCCGTACCCCCGGCCGGGGGGTCGCATTCAGCCGTTCCACAGTTTTCCGACCAAATTTCTAGGAAAACCATTGACGCAGGCCAGCGCGGTACGCAGGATGGTGGGCATGTCCTCGACGCGGGCGCTCCTCTTCCGTCGCAGGCACGTCGACTTCTGTCACGTGGCCAGCGCCGTCTGCCGTCACGGCTAGCCGCCGGACGACTTCCTCCGTACCCCTGCCCCGCCCGCGCCGCGGCCGTCGCCGTCCGCGCGCCGGTGGGCCGGCTCCCCCTGCCCTCCGTCCTCGGGAGACCCATGTCCTCCTCGCCGTCCCGCCGCGCCTTCGGCGGACTGCTGGGCTCCGCCGCCACCGCGGCCGCCCTCGGCACCGCCGCCTCGCCCGCGGCCGCCCAGACCTCCGAAACCCCCTTCCGCGCCGCCGCCGACCGCACGGCGCGGCGGCCCAACATCCTCTTCGTCCTCGCCGACGACCTCGGCTGGGCCGACCTCTCCAGCTACGGATCGCCGCACATCCGCACCCCGCACCTGGACCGGCTGGCCCGCCAAGGCGTGCGGTTCACGCAGGCGTACGCGGGCTCCGCCACCTGCTCCCCGACCCGCTTCTCGCTCTACACGGGCCGGCACCCGGGCCGTACGGAAGGCGGCCTCGCCGAGCCGATCGCCGACAGGTCCGCGGGCCTGGAGCCCGGGCACCCGACGCTGGCGTCGCTGCTGCGCGACGCCGGGTACGCGACAGCGCTCATCGGCAAGTGGCACTGCGGCTACCTGCCGGACTACAGCCCCACGCGCTCCGGCTGGGACAGCTTCTTCGGCAACTTCGGCGGCGCCCTGGAGTACTACTCCAAGCTCGGCTCCGGCGGCGAGTACGACCTGTACGAGGGCGAGGTCGAGTACCGCGACCTGCGCTACTACACCAGAGTGCTCACCGAGCGCGCGGTCCGGCACCTGCGCACCCGCGACCGGCAGCCGTGGCTGCTCAACCTCAACTTCACCACCCCGCACTGGCCGTGGATCGCCGACGGCGACGAGGCGGAGAGCGCCGAGATCGTCCGCCGCATCCAGGCCGGCGACCGCCGCGCCCTGTGGCACGCGGACGGCGGCTCGCTGGCGAAGTACCGCGAGATGGTCGAGGACCTCGACCGCTCCGTCGGCCAGGTACTCGCGGCGCTGCGCGCGAGCGGCCAGGAGCGGGACACCCTGGTCGTCTTCGCCAGCGACAACGGCGGCGAGCGCTGGTCCCACCAGTGGCCGCTGTCCGGCGAGAAGGCGTCGCTGCAGGAGGGCGGGATACGCATACCGCAGATCGCCCGCTGGCCCGCACGCCTCGACGGCGGCCAGGTCAGCCACGTACCGCTGTACTCCCCCGACTGGACCGCCACGCTGCTGGAGCTGGGCGGCGCCCGCCCGGCCGCCTCGCACCCGCTGGACGGCCGCAGCCTCGCCGGCTACCTGCTGCGCGGCGAGGACCCGCCGGAGCGAGACCTGTTCTGGCGGGTGCGCGGCGAGCGGGCGCTGCGCCGCGGCGACTGGAAGTACCACCGCGGCAAGGACGGCGCGGACCGCCTCTTCGACCTTGCCCACGACCCGCGCGAGCGGGCCGACAAGGCGTCCGTACGACCCGCGTTGCTGGCCCGGCTGCGCACCGCGTGGGAGAGCACCGACGCCGGCCTGCTGCCGTACCCCGCGCCGGCCGCCGGCTGACCGCCCGTCCCGCTCCGACCACCAGAGGAGACCGACCGATGACCCACTCACTCCCCGTCCCGGCAGCCGGGGGCGAAGCCGCGGGCGGCGTACGCCATCTGCGCCTGGTGCGCGAGCCCGTGCGGCACGGCGAGCGCACCGCCGACGGCAAGCCGCTCCTCGGCTACGTCGTGCTGGTGCCGCCGGGCCTGGATCCCGCTGACCTGCTGGCCGAGGGCGCCGACGCGGCGCCGCTGCAGCGGGCGCCGCAGAGTGCGGGACCGCCGGACGCTGCGCCCGGCGGCGGGCCCGTACGCATCGACGTGGAGCGGCGGGTGGCCGAGGTGGACGGGCAGCCGATGGACCTGACGTTCCTGGAGTTCGAGCTGCTCGCCCATCTCGTCGCCTACCCGCGGCGGGTGCACTCGCGCGAGTCGCTGGTGACCACCGTCTGGGGCTACAGCCACGTGGGCGACGGCCGCACGGTCGACGTCCACGTCGCGCGGCTGCGCCGCAAGCTCGGCGCGGCGCACCGGCACCGGATCGTGACGGTCCGGCGCATGGGCTACAAGTACGAGCCGGTCGAGCCCTGACGCGCCCCCCGGTCTCACCCCCCGTCTCCGGTTCCCCGATCCCGAAAGGCGAGCTCCCCATGGCCGCCCAGCTCCACCTCTCCGCAGCACTCGACGACGCGACCGCCGACCACCGCCCCGCCGGGGCCGGCGGCGCGCAACCCCCGCCGCCGTACGCGCGCTGGACCCGGCTGGTGCACCTGGCCGAGCAGGGCGGTCTCGACTTCGTCACCCTCGACGGCGCGGGCGGTCCCGGGCGGCTCGACGTGCCGGCCGTGCTCGCCCGGGCGGCCGGCGCCACCAGCCGCATCGGGCTCGTCCCGGCCGTCGCGGCGCTGCCCGCGGGCCGGTTCGCGCCGCTGACGTCCGCGGCGGCGCGCATCGCCGTCGACGGCAGGGCCGGCTGGCTGGTACGGACCGCGCTGCCCGGCGAGGGCCCGTTCGGCACACGGCCGCACGGCCGCGGCGCGTACGCCGCCGGGACCGGCCGGCACCCCGCCGCCCGCCGGTCCCTGTCCGCCGCCAGGCTGCGCCGGCCGCACCGGCCGCCGGTGGCGGTGGTGCTCGACGTGCACGGTCCCGACCGGCGCTGGCTGCAGGCCGCCCGGCACGCCGACGTGGTGCTCCTGGACGCCGAGCACCCCGCCGCGGCCCAGGTCTGCCGCGCGGCGCTCAAGCACCAGGCGGCGGCCGCGGGCCGTGACCCGCACGCCCTGCGGGTGCTGCTGCGCCTCGGGGTCGACCTCGGCCGCGGCGGCGGGCGCGGGCTGCGGCCGCGGGCGGAGACGCTGCACTTCGCCGGGCCGCCGGCCGAACTGGCCGGGCTGCTGGCGGAATGGCACGCGGAGGGGGTGGCCGACGGGTTCCACCTGCTGCCGGCGCACGCGGCCACCGATCTGCTCGCGGTCGTGTACGGGCTGGTGCCGAAGCTGCGCGAGCGCGGGGTGTTCCGCTCCGCCTACCGCGGGCGGACCCTGCGCGAGCACCTGGCGCCGACCGCCTGACCAGCGGCCGCGGACCGACCCCGGACCGACCCCGGACCGACCGCGGCCCGCCCGACCGCCGGCCCCCGCGGGAGGACCGGGGCGCCGGCAGCGCAGCGGCCCCGTATGGCTCAGCGAGCCGTACGGGGCCGCTGCCGTGCGCCCACAGGTGCCCCCGCCGGTGGTGCTGGCACCGGCAGGGGCGTCCTGAGGGGGCGTACGCCGGTCTCGTACGCACGCTTCCGTGAACCCGGCCGCACGCGCGAGCGGCGGGCGCGAGCCGGAAGCGGGGAGCAGGGCCCTTCGCACTCCTCCGGGTTAGCGAAGGGCCCTGCCCGTCTGTGTGGAGCCCGGCGCGGGTCCGCGTCCCAGCGGTCCGCTCACCGTCTCCCACCGATTCCTAGTATTCCCATCGGTGTGCTAGGAATTATGGAAGCAGTAGCCTCGTCGCGTCAACAGGTGCCCGGGGGTGGACCGGTCCCCGGGACGCGAGATCATGGACGAGTCCGTTCCCGGCTTAGCTGGAGGTACCGTGGCCGCGCCTTCTTCTCCCCCCGCCGCTGGTCCCGCCCGCCACGTCGTGGCCGTCGTCGGCGCGGGCGCCGCCGGCGCCCTGACCGCGATGCAGCTCTGCGAGACCGCGATCCGGCGCAGCACGCCGCTGGAGCTGGTGCTGATCGACCCGGCGCCCGAGGCGGGCCGCGGGATCGCGTACGCCACCCCCGATCCCCGGCACCGGCTGAACGTCCCGGCCGGCGGCATGAGCTGCTACCCGGACGACCCCACGCACTTCGTGCGCTGGCTCCGCGCCCACGGCGAGCCGGACGCCTCCGCCTGCGACTTCGTCTCCCGGCACCGCTACGGCGCCTATCTGGCCGACTCCCTCGGCCAGGCCGTCATCCGCGCCCACGGCACCGTCGCGGTGAGCCGGCTGCGGACCAGGGCGACGGGCTGTACGTGGACCGCCGGCGGGCGCGCGACCCTGCGCCTCGCCGACGGTCGCACCCGGCGGGCCGACAGCGTCGTCATCGCCACCGGACCCGCGCCCAGCCCCCGCGGCTGGGCCCCGGCGGCCCTGCGCGCCAGCGACCGCTTCGTCCCCGACCCCTGGGCGCCCGGCGCCCTCGACGCGCTCTCCGGGGACGCCCACGCCGCCGCCGACGTGCTGCTCGTCGGCACCGGCCTGACCGCCGTGGACATGGCGCTGAGCCTGGAGCGGTCCGGCCGCCGCGTGCACGCCGTCTCCCGCGGCGGCGAACTGCCCCGCCCGCACGCCCTGACCGCGCTGCCGCCCCTCCAGGCGGACCCCGGCCTGCCCGGCCTGCCGCTGGCACAACTGCGCGCCGCCGTACGCCGCCACGTGGCCGCCGCCGTCCGCGCCCACGGCGACTGGCGCCCCGCGGTGGACGGGCTGCGCCCGCTGACGCAGGCGATGTGGGCCCGCCTCTCCGACGGCGACCGGGCCGACTTCCTGGCCCGCGACGCCTCCCGCTGGAACGTCCACCGGCACCGCATGCCCCCGGCCACCGCGGAGTCCGTGCAGCGGGCCCTGACCGCCCGGCGGCTGCGGCTGCACACAGGGCAGGTGCGGGACGTCGCCGAGGTTCCCGGCGGCGGCCTGGCGGTCACGCTGAGCGGCGGCCGGACACTGCACGTCGGCTGGGTGGTCGACTGCACGGGGCCGGGGCTGCGCGTCGAGGAGTGCGCCGACCCGCTGTGGCGTGGGCTGCTCGCGGACGGCACGGCCACGCCGGGCCCGCTGGGCATCGGGGTGGCCACCGACGCCGGCCGGCTGCGCCCGGGGCGGGCCCCGGCGATACGGGCCGGCTCGCCCGCCGCCGCTCCCCCGCCGCTGTTCACCCTCGGCGCCGCCCGCCGCGGCGAGCTGTGGGAGACCACCGCCGTGCCGGAGATCCGGGTCCAGGCCGCCGAGGTCGCCGCCGCCGTGCTGGAGCCGCTGCGTGAGCCGGTACGGGGCCGGCGCCGGCCCACCGACGTCAACGGCCTGCCCGTCTCCACGCACGCCGCTGCCGCCGCCGCGTACCGCACGGGTCTTGAGCGGCTGCTGAAGGTCCGCGCCGGGGCCGAGACCGCGCTCGCCCGCGCCGTGGAACTGGACCCGGGCTTCGCGCTGGGGCACGCCGCGCTCGCGCTCGTCGGGCACGAGTGCGGCGCCGGCGTCGACGTGCCGCGGGCGCTGGCCGACGCGCAGCGCGCGGCGGGCGAGCGCGCGGACGAGCGCGAGCGGGCCTTCGTGGAGGTCGTCACCCGCCGGATCGCCGGCTCCGGCGGCGACGAGGCGCTCACCCGGCACCTGGCCGCGTACCCGGGCGACGCGCTGGCGCTGAGCGTGGCCGTGCCGACGATCGCGTTCTCCGGCGTCACCGACCTGGACGGCGCGATGGCCCGCCGGCTGGTGGAGCGCACCACGTCCGCGTACGAGGGGCACTGGTTCCACACCTCGCTGCTGGCCTTCATGCGCCAGGACGACGGCCGCTTCGACGAGGCCGGGGAACTGGCCCGCCGGGCGCTGGCCGTGGAGCCGGCCGCGGGCCACGCCGTGCACGCGCTCGCCCACGTGCACTACGAGACCGGGGCCCACGAGCGCGGACGGGACTGGCTGGACGGCTGGATCGGCGACCAGGGCCGCGGCGCCACGCACCGGGCGCACTTCTCCTGGCACGTCGCCCTGCACGAGCTGGCGCTCGACGACCCGGACGCGGTACGGCGGCGCTGGTTCGCCCAGTTGGCGCCGGGCCGGGTGAACGGGGTGCGGGCGCTGGTGGACTCGGGGTCGCTGCTGTGGCGGGCCCGGATGTCGGGGTGCTGGACCGGCGAGCAGCCCGTGGAGGGCGTGCTCGCGGCGGTCGAGCGGGAGGTCGTGGAACGGCCGGCGACGCCGTTCACGGCGATGCACAGCGCGGTGGCCCTGACCGCCGCGGGCGACCTGGCGGCGCTGCGCCGGCTGCGTACGCACGCGGCGGGCGCGGACCCGGTGCAGCGCGAGGTCGTGGCCCCGCTCTGCGACGCGCTGGAGGCGGTGCTGGAGGAGCGCTGGCCGGACGCGGTGGCGCGGCTGGAGTCGATCCGGCCGGTGCTGCGCAAGGTCGGCGGCAGCGCGGCGCAGCGCGAAGTGGTGGAGGAGACACTGCTGTTCGCGCTGGTGTCGGGCGGCCGGTGCGAGGCGGCCAGGCGGCTGCTGGAGACCCGGCTGGACCGCCGCGACTCCCCCGCCGACCACCGCCGCCTCGCGGCGCTGCCGGGGCTCGACTGACGTCCGCCCGTACGGCACCGTCCCGCGGGCGGCGCCGTACGGGCCGCGCAGCGGCCGCCCTCAGTCCTCCGCGGCCCCGGGCCGCAGCGGGCGCCAGTACTGGCGCGTGCCCTCCTCGCGCAGCACGTAGCCGAGGCGCTGCACCTCGACGCGCAGCTCCTCCGCGTCCGTGGCGTTCTTCTTCTTGAGCGCGTGCTCGCGGGCCTTCAGCACGGCATTGGCCGCCGCGGACAGCTCCGCGGAGTCGCGGACCCAGCGGTGGTAGCAGCCGGCGTACGGGTCCTCGTGCAGCCACCGGTAGCCGTGCGCGGTGAAGCCGCGGGCGAGGTCGGCGGGCTCCAGGTCGGTGGGCCTGCGCAGCAGTTGGCGGGAGGCGGCGTCGAGGATCACCAGCCGGTCCTTGTCCAGGAAGGCGGCGGCGACCTCGGCGCGGGCCAGGATGCGGGACTCGCCGTCCTTGTCGATCCGTACGGTGTCGTCCTCGAAGGTCACCCGCATCGCCAGCACGTACACGAGGAGCCCGCCGGCCAGCCCCAGCACCAGTCCGACGACGGGGCCCGCGACCGCGGTCCAGCCGTCGTCGAAGGAGGCCACCAGCTCGAACGGGCCCTTCATCGGCGCCCACTTCAGCCCCGCGACCTCGTCCGCGACGCGCGGGACGAGCCAGCCGAGGAAGAGGCCGAGCGCCGGCAGGCCGGCGAGCAGCAGCAGGCGGTACAGCAGGCCCGGGCCCACCGTGGCGGCGGCGCGCTTGGCGAGGCGGTCGCCGCCGGATCCGCCGCCGGGCTCACCACCTGGTCCGCCACGGGGCTCGCCACCGGGTCCGCCGTCGGGCTCGCCGCTGCCGCGGTCGTCACAGGACATCGCGGGTGCTCCGGAATCCATCGTCGGTCGTCCTTCCTGCCGGTCCCCGGCGACGCTACGGACGCGGGACGGGGCGGCGGATCGGCCGAAGGTCTGCGGAGCGCGGCGGCGGGTACGACTTTGGTCGCTTTCCCGCGGCGGCGGCGGAAGAGAACCGGCCCCGGAGCCGTAGGGCTCCGGGGCCGGCCGGGCTCACCGCCGGATCACAGGGGCTGGACGGTGATGTTGCGGTAGCGGACCGCGTTGCCGTGGTCCTGGAGCCGGATGGCGCCGGCGACCGGCGTCTCCGGCTTCCCGGCCCCGGTGGGGCCGTCGACGGCGACGTCGTCCTGGACCTTGACGCCGTTCCACACCACCGAGATGCGTGCGTCCTCGGTCTTCTTGCCGTCCGCGTCGAAGCGGGCTGCCCGGAAGGTGATGTCGTACGTCTGCCAGGTCCCCGGCGGCTTCGCCGCGTTCACGTCGGCCGCCTTCTTCTTGTAGATGGCGGCGGCGTCGTCGTTCGCCAGCGGGTCCTTGCCGTACGAGTCGAGGATCTGGACCTCGTACCGCTCCTGGAGGTACACGCCGCTGTTGGCGCGGTCCTGCCCGGTGACGTCCGGCGGCAGTTCGGGCAGCCAGAACTCCACGTGCAGCTTGAAGTCCTCGTACGCCTTCTTGGTGCGGATGTCGCCGCAGCAGACCTCCATGGCCTCGCCGTCGAGCAGCGGCCATTCGGGCGTCCTGCCGTCCACGTGCTGGAAGGCGGAGCGGTCCGCGCCGTCGAAGAGCGTGACGGGCTCGCCGCTGCGGTGCACGCTGATCATGTCGAGGTTGACGTGCCCGGTGTCGTCGCCCTCGTTGACGTAGCGGATGGTGTTCCTGCCCGCGCGCAGCGAGACCTTCTCGGTCCTGGTCGTCCACTCCTTCCAGGTGCCGGTGGACGCGAGCTGCGCCTGCTTCACCTTGGTGCCGTTGACGTACATGCTGACCGTCTTGGTGCCGGTGAAGGGGTTCGGGCCGTTGGAGTAGCGCAGTCCGACGTCGTAGGTGCCTCCCTTCGCGGTCGTGACGTCGAACGTGGTGGAGGCGCCCTTGGTGCCGTAGCCGGCGACGAAGCCGCGGCCGGAGTGGCCGGCGTGGTCGAAGGCGAGGTTCGCGCCGCCTTCGAGCCGGGCCTCCTCGGCCTCGTACGCGGTGGGCACGCGCTCCTCGTCACCGGGGATGTTGTTCAGCGTGTACCACGCCTCGGTGCTCCACAGCTCCTGGCCGCCCTCGGCGGTGAACGGGCGCGGGGAGCGCACGTGCACCACGTGGCCGGGCTTCAGGCCGGGGATCTCCAGGGTGACCTTCTTGCCGTCGTCCGACAGCTTCGCGGAGGTCACCGGCAGCACCTCCTCGTCCACCTTGGGCCCGCCGTACTCGGGGGTGGGGACGTAGCGCCACTGGGTGACCGAGTAGCTCTCGGCGAGCGCGTCGGCGGTCTCCTGCGACAGCGGCTTGGTGTAGCTCATCTCGAAGCCGGTCTCGGTGGCGTCCATGGAGACGATGTCGAACGCCTCGTTGCCGCCGGGCGTCAGCTTCTGCAGGCCGTGCTTGAGCTTGCCCGGCTGGCCCCAGTTGCCGCCCGCGCCCAGGCCGCCGGCGTAGATCGCGCCGTCGGGGCCCATGCTGATGCGGTTGACGCCGGCCTCCAGGCCCTGGGTCATGCGGAAGACCGCGCCCTGGTACTCACCCCTGACCTTCTGCAGGTCGGCCCGCTGGATGCCGCCGTAGGTGACGTCGCCGAAGAGGAGCTGGCCCGCGAACGTGCCCTTGTCCATGTACAGCGGCGTGCTGGGCGAGTTGGCTATCTCGTTCTGCGGCAGCCAGAGCACGGGCTGGGTGACGGGACGGTCGTCGAACGGCCCGTCGGGGTTGGTGTAGTGGTTGAAGAAGCGGTCCTGCTTGACGTGCAGGAGCTTCGACGACGGCAGCCAGCCGCCCTGGTTGTCGAGGACGAACAGGTCGTCCTTCGGCCCCCAGCCGATGCCGTTGGGAGTGCGCAGACCGCCGGCGACGTAACTGATCTTGCCCGTCTTGCGGTTGACCTTGATGGTCGTGCCGCGGTTCTCGGAGGGCTGCGGGTCGGTGGTGGCACCGCCGTAGTTGATGGCCACGGAGAGGTTCAGGTAGAAGAACCCGTCCTTGTAGAGCAGGCCGAAGGCGAACTCGTGGAAGTTGTCGCTGAACGGCCAGGTGGCGACGGTCTCGTACGCGTCGGTGACCTCGTCGCCGTCGGTGTCCTTCAGCCGCGTCAGCTCGTGCTTCTGCGAGACGTAGAGGTCGCCGTCGACGTACTTGATGCCCTGCGGCTCCTTCAGGCCCTCGGCGACCTTCTTCACCGTCACCTTCTCCGGCGAGGTGTCGCCGGTGACGTTGTCGAGGAGGTAGACCTCGCCGGTGACGTTGTCGGTGCCGCCCCAGGTGGTCACCGCGAGCCGGTCGTCCGGCAGCCAGTCCATCGCGGTGACCTGCGGCTCGAAGCCGTCGGGGCGCAGGTCGGTCAGCTCGAAGTCCGGGTGGACGCTGTTCAGCGGCAGGCCGTCGCCGGGCGAGTCGGTGTAGCCCTCGCACTCCTTGCGGCCCGGCGCGGTGACGCGGACGACGCCGGCGTCGGTGCTGAGCACCGAGTTCGGCACGGTGGCGAAGCCACCGGCGCCCGGGGGCTGCCAGGCCAGGGTGACCTGCTGGCCGCCGCCGCGCTCGAAGTGCTCGATGAAGAGCGAGTGGTAGCCGGCGGTCAGCTCGACGGTGCCGTCCTTGGGGGGATCGGTGCCGTGCAGCCCGTCGTGGTCGATGACGACCTGGTTGTCGATGAGCAGCCGCGAGCCGTCGTCGCTGGTGAGGCGGAAGGCGTACGTGCCGTCCTGGGGCACGTTGACGTTGGCGATGGTGTGCGAGACGAAGTTGTCCTCGAAGCCGAAGTCCCCGGCGGTCGAGAAGTCGATCTGCGGCATGAGCTTGTCGACGTTCGGGGTCTGCGCGGGCTTGAGCGTGCAGATCTCGTCGAGCGGGACCTGCACGTCGTACGTGCGCAGCGTCACGCCTGGCTCCTGCGGCGGGAGTTCGGCGAAGGGCTGGTTCTGCGGGCCGGGTGCCCGGTCGGCACCGGGTGCCGGATCGGGTGCGGGATCGGCGCCGGCGGGTGCGGCCCAGACCCCGCCGACGAGGAAGGCCGCCGCGAGCACCGTGGTCATCCGTCTGCGGACACGGTGGTACAGCCGTGCGGACATTCGTTCCTCCAGACGCGAAAGGGGGCGGGAAGAACCTTCGGATTCCGGGCGGGTGCGGCGCTGAGCCTAAAGACTTCGTCCGGGCCTGTCCATACTTTGTCATCCGAGAGAAAAAAGTTCCGGGACCAGGTCGTGGGCGTCGCGGCGGGCGGGGAGCACGGCGTCCTCGGGCGCGGGGGTGGCCGGCCAGCGGGTGCGCACCCCCGTGTCGGCCCAACCGCCCACGGCGGCGAGGAACTTGTCGAGCGCCGGATTCGACAGGCCGCGGACCTGGAGCGGCGCGATGTGCCGGCGGAACAGCTCGGCCAGCCGGCGCTGGACGTCCCGGGCGGCGGCCGGGTCGGTGTGCATCGACTCGTACCAGCGGACGGAGCCGGCCGGGGCGAGGGCGGCGACGTTGGAGTAACTGCCGTGCGCGCCGCGGGCGACGCCGGTGGCGAGCAGATGGCCGGGGACGAAGACGGAGCACCGGTCGGCGTACGGGCGTACGGCGGCGTACCAGTCGTCGTCGCCGCCCGCGGTCTTCAGCCCGACGAGCGCGGGCACCTCGTCCAGCAGCCGGCCGAGCAGCGTGGGCGACACCGGGGTCTTGGCGTGCGGCGGGTTGTAGAGCACCAGCGGCACCGGGTCCGCGGCCTCGGCGATCCGGGCGAGGAAGGCGACGGCCTCGTCGTCGGCGAGCGGCAGCCAGTCGGGGAGGATCACCTGCAGTGCGCCGGGGGCCAGTTCGCGGGCGCGGCGCACCCGGGCGAGGGCGGTCTGCGCCACCGGGTGGGAGGCGCCGATCTGGAACGGCACGCCCGCCGCGGTGCACCGCTCGGCGAGCAGCTCGTTGATGCCGTCGAACTCGTCCTCGGTCAGGGTGTGGAACTCGCCGGCCGTGCCGTGCGCGTAGATCCCGTGCAGACCCGCGTCCAGCAGCACGTCCAGTTGCCCCGCCAGCCGGCCCCGGTCGATCGCGTCACCGGCGTCCAGGGGCAGCAGCAGCGTTCCCCAGACCCCGGTGATGTCCTTCGCTCTGAGTGGTGTCATGCCTGGAGCGTACGAGCCCGGCGCGCGGCCGGAAGAGGCCGAGAGGGCAAGCCGCTAGAGCCAGCCGGCGGGGAGCGCGGCGCCGCCGGCGCGGAGGTGGCGGAGGGCGGCGGCGATGGAGTGGCAGTCGAAGAGCGCCGAGTGCTCGGCGCCCGCGGCGGGGCTGGACAGGCCGAGGGCCTGCCAGAGCCTGCCGGAGTTGACCGAGGCGGTCTGCGGGGCGAGGGTGTTGAGCCAGGGGCGCACGTTGTGGAAGCCGTTGGCGAGGAAGCCGTGCGCGACCTGCTCGCCGCGGGCCCTGGCCCAGCCGACGTTCTCGCCGAGCACGATCATGTCGTTGCCGTAGGAGAGCACCGAGCGGCCCGCGCAGAAGCCGAGGAAGTCGCCGAGCGCCGCCGCGGGGTCGCGGCCCTCGCGGTCGAGGGTCTCCTGGTCGATGCCGGTCAGCTCGCTGAAGTACGGGGACAGCCGCGGGTTGACGACGGGCCGGACCAGGATTTCGAACTCGTCCGTCACGGCGAAGTCCGCGTCCAGCCGCAGGGCGCCGATCTGCACGATCTCCCGCAGCTCGCCCGGCGCCGACCAGTCCCGCTCCGGCGCCCCCGGCCAGGTGGTGAACTCCAGGTCGAAGACGATGATTGACGGCACGTGGCCCTCCTCCGGTTGCGCGGCAGCCAGCGTACGGCCGCGGCCGCCCGGAACGATCAACCGGGGTGGCGTGCCGCCGTGTCGCCCGCTTCGCCACCGGGGCCGGCGGCTCCGGGGGCGGCGGCGACCGCGGCGGCGAGGCGGGCGTCGGCGCGGTCCGGGGCGTAGAGGCCGTCGACGGCCATGGCGGCGGCGCCGACGAGCGCCGAGCGGTCGCCGAGCCGGGCGGTGACGACGTCGAGGTGCGCCGTGGTCCGCGGCATCGCGCGCCGGTACAGCAGCTCGCGTACGCCGGTGAGGAACGGGACCGAGGACAGCTCGCCGGCGATCATCAGCACCCCGGGGTTGAGCAGCGTGACCACCGTGACCAGCACCTCGCCCACCCGCTGCCCCGCCTCCCGGGCCAGCCGCACCGCCTCCGGGTGCCCGGCGGCCAGCAGGTCGCGCACGTCGGAGCCGGAGGTCGCGGGCACGCCGAGGCGGTCCAGCCGGGCGGCGAGCGCGTGCCCGCTGGCGACGGCGGCGAGGCAGCCGTACGAGCCGCAACTGCACAGCGCCTCCCGGCTGTCGTGCAGCCGTATGTGCCCGATGTCGCCGGCGCCGCCGTCGATGCCGCGGTAGACCCCGCCGTCCACGACGACGCCCGCGCCTATACCGGTGGACGCCTTGACGAGCAGGAAGGCGGCGCAGCCGGGGAAGCCGGCGCGCTGTTCGCCGTACGCCATGAGGTTGGCGTCGTTGTCCACGAACACGGGGACGTCCGGGGCGCCGCCCAGCCGGGCGGCGAACGTACGCCGCAGGTGTCCGGTGATGGGGTAGCCGTCCCAGCCCGGCATGATCGGCGGCTCCACGACGCGGCCGGCCGCGACGTCCACGGGCCCGGGCACGGAGAGGCCGATGCCGCAGACCCGCGCCGCGCTCTCGCCCGCCTCGGCCAGCAGCGGGCCGAACCAGC
The DNA here is from genome assembly GCF_042874195.1 of Streptomyces sp. NPDC004134. Taxonomy (NCBI): domain Bacteria; kingdom Bacillati; phylum Actinomycetota; class Actinomycetes; order Kitasatosporales; family Streptomycetaceae; genus Streptomyces; species Streptomyces sp. NPDC004134. Next base: position 42,464 of record NZ_JBIAMS010000032.1, read on the forward strand.
GGCACACCTCCTCCAGCACCGGCTCGGGACCGTCGCCGATGACCAGCGGGCCGGTCTTCTCCGCCAGTAAGTTGCCCGCGAGGTCGAGCACGGCGGCCCGGCCGTGCCGGGTCTCCAGGTCGGCGGCGAGGACGACGGCGTGCCGGTCGTCGAACTCCAGCCGGGCGGAGGGCCGGCCGCCGGTGGAGGTGCCGGCCACTTCGCGGATCCAGCCGGCGCGGAAGAGCTGGTCGAGCCGGAGCCCGACGGTGGACCTGGACAGCCCGGTGGCCCGCTGCAGTTCGGCGCGGGTGGGCGCCTCGCCGCTGCGGATGAGGCGCAGCAGGCGGCCCGCGCTCGCCGGGTTCGCCGCCATCGTCCCCCCTGCTCCCTTCCCGTCGGCCGGTACGCGCGCGCCGCCTGGCGCGGCGCGCTCCTCCTCCGGAGAACAGAAGTACCACGCGAAGCCGGCAACCGCCGAGCGGGGCGGGGTTGGGCGGTAGCCGCGCCGGGCTCAGCGGCGGCGGCGCGCGCGGCGTACGGCCAGGGCGGCGGCGAGCGCCGCCGCGACCGCGGCGCCGGCGGCGGCCCGCTTGGCGACGGGGACGCCGGCGGTACGGACCAGGTCCAGCGGCTCGGTCCCGGGGGCGGGGGTCCGTGCGGCGGGCGCGGCGGGCCCGGGGGCCGACGCGGGTTCGCTTCCGGCCGCGGGTGCGCGTACGGCGTCTGCAACGGCGTCCTCGCCGACCGCCTGCGTGCCGCCGTCCGCCAGCTTCCCCGCCAGGCACTCCGCGAACCGCCCCACCAGCCGGTCGCCCACCTCCGCCAGCACCCCCCGCCCGAACTGCGCGGGCCTGCCCGTGACCGCCAGGTCCGTCACCACCGACACCCGCGTGCCGTCGCCGGTCCCGGTCAGCTCCCCCGTGACCGTGGCCCGCGCCGTGCCCGTGCCGCGCGCCTCCTTGCCGTTCGCGGACAGCACCATGCGCCGGCCCGCCTCGTCCTTCTCCTGGAAGGACGCCGTGCCCCGGTAGGTGAGCGTGATCGGGCCGACCTTCACCGTCACCGTGCCCCGCACCGTCTCGCCGTCGAAGCTCTCGACCGCCGCCCCCGGCATGCAGGGCGCGATGCGCTCGATGTCGAGCAGCGCCCGCCACGCCTCGTCGGCCGGTACGGGAACGGTGAACTCGTGCCGCAGCTCCATGGCGGTCCCTTCGTTGCCGGGTTCGTCGTCATGCGTCGGCCGCTCCCCGCACCACCGCCGCCAGCCGTTCGAGCGCGGCCAGGCTGTGCCCGGCCACGAAGGCGTCGACGTGCGGCAGCACGGCGGCCATGCCGCCGACGAGCGGCGCGTAACCGGGGCGCGCCTTGCGCGGGTTGGCCCACACCACCCGGTGCGCCAGCCGGTGCAGCCGGCGGGCCTGCGCGCCGAGCAGGGTGACGTCGCCGCGCTCCCAGCCGTCGGAGAGCACGACGACGACCGCGCCGCGGGCCAGGCCGCGCCGCCCCCAGCGGTCGAGGAACGCCCGCAGGGTCTCGCCGAGCCGGGTGCCGCCGCTCCAGTCCGGCACGGCGGTGCCGACCGCGGCCAGCGCGGCGTCCGGGTCGCGGTGGGACAACTGCCGGGTGACGCGGGTCAGCCGGGTGCCGAGGGTGAAGACCTCGGTGGCGGGGGCGGCGCGGGCAGGGCGGCCGTGGCGGGCGGCGTGGGCGAAGCGCAGCAGGGCGTCGGCGTACGGGGACATGGAGCCGCTGACGTCGAGGAGCAGCACGACGCGGCGCGGCTTCCGCACGGGGGCGCGGTGGCGCAGGGCCGCCGGTTCGCCGCCGCCGCGCAGCAGTTCCCGTACGGTACGCCGCGGGTCGACGGCGCCGCGGCGGGCCGGGCGGCGGCGGGCGGTGCGGCGGTGCTCGCCGCGGAGCGCGAACGCCGTGCGCAGCCGGTGCAGTTCGGCGCGCTCCGCGGCGGTGAGCCCGGCGATGTCGCGGTGCCGCAGCACCTCTGCGGAGCCGGCGCGGGCGGCGGCGGGCGCCGCGGGCCCGGTGCGGTCGCCGTCGTCGCCGGGCGCCTCGGCGGCGGCGGGGGCGGTGCGGTGGACGCGGGGCGGTGGTGCGGTACGGGGCGGGCGCGGGGGCGCCGCGCGGTCGCCGAAGTAGACGGCGAACGCGCGGTCGTAGGGCGCCAGGTCCTCCGCGCGGCCGCAGAGCGTGACCCGGCCGGCCCAGTACACGTCACGCCGTCCGGTGCCGAGCGCGTCGACGGCGCCGAGGAACGCCTGCACCCGTTCGCCGTCGGCCGCCACCCCCGCCGCCCGCAGCGCCCGCGCGAACCCGACGAGCACGGCGACGCCGTCGCCCCAGGCTCCGGTCGCGACCGGGCCCGCGGCGGCGCCCGGGCCCGTGGCGGCCGGGCCCGGGACCGTACGGCCGGAGTCCGGCGCGCCCGCGTCCGGCCCGCCCAGGCCCGTACCCCTGCCGTCCCTCTCTCCTCCCCGCTCCCCCACCGCGGTCAGCTCCCCCGGGCCGCGGCCAGCAGCCCCCGCAGGTCCAGTGCCACCGCCCGCTCGGTGTCCTCGCGGTACTTCAGCACCGAGCCCAGCGTGGCCACCGCCAGATCGGCGTCCAGCTCCGTCGCGCCGAGCGCCGCCAGCGCCTCCGCCCAGTCGATCGTCTCCGCCGTCCCCGGCGGCTTGACCAGGTCCAGGCCGCGCAACTGCTGCACCGCCGCCGTCACCTGCTCCGCCAGCCGCCGCGCCACCCGCGGGCGGCGGCTGCGGACGATCGCCAGCTCGCGGGCGTAGCCGGGGTGCGCGAACCAGTGGTAGAGGCAGCGCCGTTTGAGCGCGTCGTGGACCTCGCGGGTGCGGTTGGAGGTGAGCACGACCACGGGCGGGGTCTCGGCCCGCAGCGTGCCCAGCTCCGGGATCGTCACCGCGTACTCCGACAGCAGCTCCAGCAGGAACGCCTCGAACTCGTCGTCCGCGCGGTCGATCTCGTCGATCAGCAGCACGCTCGGGCTCGTCCGCAGCGCGCGCAGCAGCGGGCGGGCGACGAGGAACCGCTCGCCGTACAGCTCGTCCTCCAGGCGGCCCGCGTCCGTGACGCCGGCCGCCTCCGCCGCCCGCAGGTGCAGCAACTGGCGCGGGAAGTCCCAGTCGTAGAGCGCCTGGGCGGCGTCGATGCCCTCGTAGCACTGGAGCCGGAGCAGCGGCGCGCCCACGACCTCGGCGAGGGCGGCGGCCAGCGCGGTCTTGCCGGCGCCTGCCTCGCCCTCGCAGAACAGCGGGCGGTGCAGGGTGAGGGCGAGGTGGCAGGCGGTGGCGAGGCCGTCGTCCGCGAGATAGCCCGTCGCCTCCAGCCGGGCCCGCAGCTCCCCGACGGACGCGGGCCGCGCGCCCGTTGCCGCTTCGGGCCGTGCGGCCCCCGACGCGGGCCGCACGGACTTTGGTGCCCGCGCGTCGCGGGCGCCGCCGTGCGGCCCGCGCTTCTCCGGCTCCCCCGCCGGTTCCTCACGCCCCACCGCGCTCGCCTCCTCGGGCACCGGCCGTCGCGTTCCGGCCGCCCGTCACGCCGGCCCGGCCGCCGCGAGCACCGCCCTGCGGGTCAGCACCCGGGCGAGATGCGCGCGGTACGCGGCGGACCCCGACAGGTCCGCCGCCGGACGCGTGCCCTGCGCCGCGGCCGACGCCGCCGCCGCGACCGACTCCTCCGTCGTATCGGCCCCGGCGAGCGCCGCCTCGACGGCCGCCGCCCGCACCGGCGTCGGGCCCATGCTCGTCAGCCCGATCCGGGCCTCGGCGATCCGCCCGCCGTCGTGCCGCCGCACCGCGGCGGCCACGCCGACGAGGGCCCACGCCTGCGCGGCCCGGCTGAACTTCTCGTAGCGGAAGCCCCAGCCGTCGTACTTGGGCACCCGGATCTCGGTCAGCAGTTCGCCCGGCGCCAGCACGGTGGTCAGGTAGTCGGTGAAGAACTCCCGCGCCGGCACCGTCCGCCGGCCCCCGGGCCCCTCCGCGGTCAGCTCGGCGTCCAGCGCGAGCGCCACCGCCGGCAGGTCGGCCGCGGGGTCGGCGTGGGCCAGCGAGCCGCCGAGGGTGCCGCGGTGCCGCACCGCCGGGTCGGCGACGGTGGCGGTGGCCGCGGCGAGCAGCCCGGCGTGGCGGCGTACCAGCGGGTCGGCGAGCACCTCGTGGTGGGTCGTCAGCGCGCCGATCACCAGCGCGTCGCCGTCGTCGCGTACGCCGCGGAGCCCCGGGATCCGGCCGACGTCCACGACGAGGTCGGGGAAGGCCAGGCGCATCCGCAGCAGCGGCAGCAGGCTCTGCCCGCCGGCGAGCACCTTCGCCTCCAGCCCGGCGGCCTCCGCTTCGGCCAGCGCGCTCACGGCCGCGCCGGCCGATTCGGGGCGTACGTAGTCGAATGCCGCGGGAATCATGCGGGGCCTCCCTTCCGTGCGTCCTGGATCGCCCGCCACACGCGCTCCGGCGAGCAGGGCATCCGCACATCCGTGACGCCCAGCGGGCGCAGCGCGTCGACGACCGCGCCGACGACCGCGGGGGTGGAGGCGATCGTGCCGGCCTCGCCGACGCCCTTGACGCCCAGCGGGTTGGACGTGGCGGGGGTCTCGGTGCGGTCGGTGACGAAGTCGGGCAGGTCGGGGGCGGCGGGCACGTGGTAGTCGGCGAGGGTGCCGGTGACGAGGTTGCCGTCGTCGTCGTAGACGGCCTCCTCGTACAGCGCCTGCGCGATGCCCTGGGCGAGACCGCCGTGCACCTGGCCCTCCACGATCAGCGGGTTGACGACCTTGCCGACGTCGTCGACGGCGACGTACGAGCGGATGCGGACCGCCCCGGTCTCCGTGTCCACCTCGACCGCGCAGAGGTGGGTGCCGTGCGGGTACGAGAAGTTGTCCGGCTCCACGACGTGTCCCGCGTTGATGGTCGGCTCCATGCCGTCGGGCAGGTCGTGGCCGGTGAAGGTCGCGAAGGCGACCTCCTGGATCGTCTTCGTCGCCTCCGGCGAGCCGCGTACGGCGAACGTGCCCGCCGTGAACTCCAGGTCCTCCTCGCTCGCCTCCATCAGGTGGGCCGCGACCCGGCGCGCCTTGCCGACGACCTTCACCGCCGCCTCGTGCACGGCGACGCCGCCGACGACGAGCGAGCGCGAGCCGTAGGTGTCCATGCCCTGCGGGGCGATGCGCGTGTCGCCGTGGAGCACGTCGACGTCCTCGACGGGCACGCCGAGCGCGTCGGCGGCGATCTGGCTCCAGGTGGTGGCGTGCCCCTGGCCGTGCGGGCTGGTGCCGGTGATCACCTCGACCTTGCCGGTGGGCAGCATGCGGATGCTCGCCGCCTCCCAGCCGCCGGCCGCGTACCGCAGGTCGCGCAGCACGCGGCTGGGCGCCAGGCCGCACATCTCGGTGTACGTGGAGACGCCGATGCCGAGCCGCACGGTGTCGCCGCGTTCGTGCCGCTCTTGCTGCTCGGCGCGGAGCGCGGCGTAGCCGAAGTGGGCGAGTGCCTTGTCGGTCGCGGCCTCGTAGTTGCCGCTGTCGTAGGTGAGGCCCGCGACCGAGGTGTACGGGAACTCGCCGTGCCCGATCCAGTTGCGCCGGCGCAACTCGACGGGGTCGAGGCCGAGTTCGGCGGCGAGCTCGTCCATGACGCGCTCGACGGCGTACGTGGCCTCGGGGCGGCCGGCGCCGCGGTAGGCGTCGGTGGGGGTCTTGGTGGTGAAGACGCCGGTGCAGTGGAAGGCGTAGGCGTCCATCTTGTAGATCCCCGGGTACATGAAGGCGCCGAGGATGGGGATGCCGGGGGTGACGAGCATGAGGTACGCGCCCATGTCGGCCAGCAGGTCGACCTTCATGCCGAGCAGCCTGCCGTCGCGGGTCGCGGCGACCTCGACGTCCTGGATCTGGTCGCGGCCGTGGTGGGTGGCGAGGTAGCCCTCGGAGCGGGACTCGGTCCACTTCACCGGGCGGCCGAGCCGCTTGGCGACGACGAGCGCCAGCGCCTCCTCCGCGTACACCTGGAGCTTGGAGCCGAACCCGCCGCCGACGTCGGGGGCGATGACGCGGATCTTCTGCTCGGGGATGCCGGTGACGACGGCGAGCATGAGGCGCAGGATGTGCGGGATCTGGGTGGCGGAGTACAGGGTGTACTCGTCGGCGCCGGTGGCCGCGGGGGCGGCGACGACGGCGCGGGGCTCCATGGCGTTGGGGATGAGGCGCTGCTGCACGTAGCGGCGGGTGACGACGACGTCGGCGCGGGCCCTGGCGGCGGCGTAGTCCCCGCTCGCCAGCGGCCAGTCGAAGCAGCGGTTGGTGCCCTTGTCCGCGTGTACGAGCGGGGCGCCGTCGGCGAGCGCGGCCTCCATGTCGAGCACGGGCGGCAGCGGGGTGTAGTCGACCTCGACGGCCTCCAGCGCGTCGGCGGCGGCGTAGCGGTCGCGGGCGACGACGACGGCGACGGGGTCGCCGGCGTGGCGTACCTCGACGGCGGCCAGCGGCGGGTGGTCGGGGTGGACGATGTCCTCGGTCACCGGCCAGGCGCAGGGCAGGGAGCCCAGCTCGCCGTCGAGGTCCGAGGCGCGGAACGCGGCGACGACGCCGGGGCGTTCGCGGACCGCGGTGAGGTCGAGGCGGTCGATGCGGGCGTGCGCCATCGGGCTGCGCAGCACCGCCATGTGGAGCATGCCGGGCAGGGTGATGTTGTCTGTCCAGCTCGTCCGGCCGGTGACCAGGCGCGCGTCCTCCTTGCGCGGGTGGGAGCGGCCGATGGCGGGTGCCGCCTGCTCTGCGGTGGTCATATGGCGGCCTCCCCGCCGTCGCCGGCTCCGGCATCCGCCCCTGCTCCCGCCCCTGCTCCCGCTTCGGCCGCGGCCAGGACCGCGCGCACGATGTTCTGGTAGCCGGTGCAGCGGCAGAGGTTGCCCTCCAGGCCGTGCCTGACCTCCTCGGCGGTCGGGTGCGGGTTGGCGCGCAGCAGGTCGCGGGCGGCGAGGATCATCCCGGGCGTGCAGTAGCCGCACTGCAGCCCGTGCTCCTCGTGGAAGGCGCGCTGCAGCGGGTGCCACCGGCCGTCCTCGGCCAGCCCCTGGATCGTCGTCACCTCCGTCCCGTCCGCCTGAACGGCCAGCATGGAGCAGGATTTGACGCTGGCGCCCGCCACGTCGACCGTGCAGGCACCGCAGTTGCCGGTGTCGCAGCCGACGGGTGTGCCGGTCAGGCCCAGGCGGTCGCGCAGATAGTGCACGAGGAGCAGGCGCGGCTCCACGTCGTCCTCGTAGGTCGTGCCGTCGACTGTGACCGAGATGCGGCTCATGTGCCCTCCCCGGAACGGACGGGTCCGTGGCGCTGTGATGTGCGCCACTGTAGGACCGCATCCGGGGCGGGGGAACTAGGCCGTCGTACGCAGGAATTCCCCGAGGCCCGCGACCAGCCGGTCGACGTCCTCGGCCGAACTGTACGGCGCGAGCCCCGCCCGCAGCCCGCCGCCGTCGCCGAGGCCGAGGCGGCGGGAGGCTTCCAGGGCGTAGAAGGAGCCGGACGGGGCGTTGACGCCGCGCTCGGCCAGGAAGCGGTACGCGTCCCCGGTGCTGCGGCCTTCGAGGGTGAGCAGCAGGGTCGGGGTGCGGTGGGCGGCGCGGGAGCGCAGGGTGACGCCGGGCAGTCCGGCCAGGCCGTCCTCCGCGCGCAGCCGCAGCGCGTCCTCGTGGGCTTCGATCGCCGCGTACGCCCGGATCAGCCGCGCCCTGCGGTCGCCGCCGGCGGCGGGCTCGGGGTCGAGGCCGGCGAGGAAGTCGACGGCGGCGCGGGCCCCGGCCAGCAGTTCGTACGGCAGCGTGCCCTGCTCGAAGCGCTGCGGCACCGCGTCGGTGGCGGGCAGCAGCTTGTCCGGCGCGAGGCTGCGCAGCAGTTCGGGACGGGCACCGAGCACGCCCAGGTGCGGGCCGAGGAACTTGTACGGGGAGCAGACGACGAAGTCCGCGCCGAGCGCCTCGGCGTCGACGGCCGCGTGCGCGGCGTAGTGCACGCCGTCGACGTGGACCAGCGCCCCCGCGTCGTGCGCCATCCGGGCCAGCTCCGGCACCGGCGGCCGGGTGCCGAGGAGGTTGGCGGCGGCGGTGACGGCGACCAGCCGGGTCCGCTCGGAGAGCACGGCGGCCAGGTGCCCCGGCGTCAGCTCGCCGGTGTCCGGGTCGAAGTCGCACCAGCGCACCGCTGCCCCGGCGCGCTCGGCGGCCTGCACCCAGGGGCGGATGTTCGCGTCGTGGTCGAGGCGGGTGACGACGACCTCGTCGCCGGGCCCCCACGCGCGGGCGAGGGTGCGGGCGACGTCGTACGTGAGCTGCGTGGCGCTGCGCCCGAAGACGACCCCGCCGGCGGGCACGCCGAGCAGGTCGGCGAGCGCGGCCCGGGCGCCGGCCACGATCGCCTCGGCGTTGCGCTCGGCGGCGGTGACGTGGCCCTGGTTGGACAGCGGGGCGGCCAGCGCCGCCGCCATCGCCTCGATGACGGGGGCGGGCGTCTGGGTGCCGCCGGGGCCGTCGAAGTAGGCGGTCCCGTCCTTCAGCGCCGGGATACGGGCGCGTAGTGCGGCCAGGTCGTACGTCACGGGCGGCCTCCTGCCTGGTGCCGGGGGATCACCAGTGTGCGCGCTCACCCCCGGCGCGCGGGAGACCGCCCGCGGCTCAGGCGACGGTGACCGGGTGCCGGACGACCGCGTCGAAGAGGTAGCCCTGGTCGTTGTGGACGGTCTGCGCGGGCTGGGTCCTGCCGCTCACGTCGGTGGCGCGGGCGCGTACGTCGGCGGGGCCCGGCCGTTCCGGGCGCCAGGTGGCCGACCAGCGCACCCAGCCGCCGGCGCGCGGGGCGTCGGCGAGCTTGGCGCGGCGCCAGGTGGTGCCGCCGTCGGTGCTGACCTCCACGGCCCGCACGCCGCCCGCGCCGGACCAGGAGCGGCCGGTCAGGCGGTGGGTCTCGCCGGCGGCGAGGGTGGCGTTCCAGGGCAGTTCGAAGGCGCTCTTGAGGGTCTGCCGGCTGAGCGGCTCGCTGCCCTCCGGCGGGTAGGAGGGGCCGAAGAGCCGGTAGAAGTCGGTGTTCCACGGGGAGTACAGCGGCTCGGCGGAGACCTGCACGTCGCCGACCCACTTGATGGAGGAGATGCCGACCCACGACGGTACGAGCACGCGCACCGGGTGCCCGTGGTCGGCGGGCAGCGGCTCGCCGTTCATCTCGTACGCGAGGATCACGTCGTCCAGCGCCTTGGCCACCGGCAGCGGGCGGCGCACGTGGCCGAGGTCGATCCCGTCCGCCAGGTACACGTCGTCAAGGCCGCTCGGCATCACGTCGACCGCGTGCCGGGTGAGCCCGGCCCGCCGCAGCACGTCGCCCAGCCGGGCGCCGCGCCAGCGCGCGACGCCGATCGCGCCGAGGGTCCAGGAGGTGCCCGAGACGGTACCGCCCTGCTGGCTGGCGAAGAAGCTGCGGCCGTTGCCCGCGCACTCCACGAACGCGGACCTGACCGCGGACGGCAGCGCCTTGAGGTCGTCGAGCCCGAACTCGGCTTCGCCGCCCCGCAGTCCGTCGCCCCAGACGCGCAGGCTCCAGTCGGCGGCGTCGAGCACGGGGGTGGCGGTGTGGTTGCGGACGAAGAAGCGGTCGGCGGGCGTGAGGTAGCCGGTGTCCTTCAGGGCGGGCCAGTTGGTCTCCGCGTTGGTGCCGCGGATCGTGAACAGCTCGGGCGGCAGCGGCTTGACGATGCCGGCGGCGGCCCGGGGCGCGGCCTGCGCCGCTCCCGCGGGCGTGGCGCCGAGGGCGCCCAGCGCGCCGGCCCCGCCGGCGGCGGCGAAGAGCCGCAGCATGTCGCGCCGGGCGACGCCCGGGGTGCGGGCGTCGCCGTCGAGCCACTGGCGCAGGCGGCGGCGGTCGTACGAGGTCTCGTCGGACGGCGGCGTTTTCGGCATGACGTCGATCATCCGGGCGGCCGTCCGCAGAACGCCATTGCCTGTTTGTGAAGAACTCGTGAAACCACCCGGAGGGCGTACGGGCCGCGGGCGGGGCCCGCGCGGTGGCGAACCGGGGCGCGAGTGACGAGCGTTCGTGCGAGGTACGGGTGCGGCGGACCGCGCCTGCGGGTGGATTGCGGGCACGGGGGGCGTAGCCGGGCGCGGCGCGGAGCAACTTCGGTCCGTGACACGGGAGATGACACCGCGCGCGGCGCGGCCCGCCGTACGCGCCGCCGTGCTGCTGGCGGCCCTCGCCACCGGCCCGGCCGCCGGCGCTGCCCTTGCCGCCGGCCCCGCCGCCGCCGACGCGCCGCGGACCGCCGCCGTACGGGGGTGGGCGCTGCCCGCCGACGGGTGCGTGCGCATCGGCGTGGACCTGCCGCTGGACGAGCTGGGGCGGATCGCGCGGGAGCGGGGCGTCGGGGAGGCGGTACGGCAGGGGTGCGGCAAGAAGCCCTCGCCGACGCCCACCCCCACACCGCCCGAGCCCACGCCGACCCCGACACCCACACCGAGCCCCACCCCGACGCCCACGCCGCCCCCGCCGTCGCCTGCGCCGTCGCCGCGTGCACCCGCGCCCGACCCGCCGGAGCCGGCCGCACCCGAGCCGGCCGCGCCGCCGCCCACCGTGCCCGTGGCCCCGGCTCCCGCGCCGACGCCCACCCCCACGCCCTCCCCCTCACCCAGCCGCACGCCGAGCCCGGCACCCTCCCCCACCCCTTCGCCCTCGCTGCGGCCCCTCTACCACGAGCCGCCGCCCCGGGAAGTCGACGAGGGCACCTCGCCCGTCACCAGAACGCTGCTCTTCGTCGCCCCCGCGATCCTCGCCGCCGCCGCGCTCAGCGGCTCGGGCGCGGCGGCCCGCAACCGCTCCTGACCGCCCCGCAGCCCGACCGCCGGAGGCAGCCCGTGTCCGAATGGCTCATGCTCACCCTCGCGATGGCCGCGGCCATCGCGGTCGTCGTGCTCGTCACCGTCCTCCGGCACCGCCGCCCGGACGAGGAGTTCGACCCCACCGAGACCCCCGACGTCATCGAGTACATGACGATGATGATCGGGGTGGTGTACGCGATCGTGCTGGGGCTGGCGATCGCCGGCGTCTGGGAGGCGAAGGGCAGCGCGGAGGACTCGGTGCAGCGGGAGGCGTTCGCGCTGCACGAGACGAGCGAGCGGCTCGCCGAGTACCCGGCCCCGGTGCGCGAGGAGATCCGGGCGGACATCGCGGCGTACGTCGGCTACGCGGTGCACGAGGAGTGGCCGGCGATGCAGGACGGCGAGGGGCTGAGCGAGCGCGGTGACGAACTGCTCGACGAGGTGCGCCGCGGGCTCTTCGCGTACGCGCCGGAGACCGACGCCGAGAACCGCGCCGCCTACGCGCTGGGCGACCAGATCGCCGCGGCCGAGGAGGCCCGCAACGAACGGGCGTTGAACTCGGGGCCGACGATGCCGTCGCTGGTGTGGTTCGGGCTGATCGCCGGCGGCCTGGTGGCCATGGGCATGGTCTTCGCGCTGCAGATCCAGCGCTCGGCGCGCGAGTTGATCCTCGCCGGGCTGCACAGCGGGCTGCTGGCCTTCCTGCTCTTCCTGGTCTGGGAGTTCGACCAGCCCTACGTCCGGGACTCGGAGGGCATGCTGGAGCCGTTCACCACGCTCTTCCCGAACGCCGCCGGCTGACACCCCGGCGCTCCCCCGCGTCGGTGAGGGCCGGGGCGCCGCCTCAGGTTGTAGCGTCGCCGCATGACGCACTCACCGACCGCACCGGTACCGGGCGCCGCGGGCCCCACGTTCGACATCGGCGGCGACATGCCGGTCGGCCGCATCGGCTACGGCACGATGCGGCTCACCGACCACCCCGGCATCCTCCCGTCGGAGGCGGTCATCTGGGAGCCGCCGCGGGACCGGGCCGGCGCCGTCGCCGTGCTGCGCCGCGCGGTCGAGCTGGGCGTGGGGCTCGTCGACACCGCCGACTCCTACGGCCTCGGCGCCGTCGAGGAGGTCGTCGCCGAGGCGCTGCACCCGTACCCGGAGGGGGTCGTGGTCGCCACGAAGGCCGGGCTCGCCCGGCCGGGCCCGGGGCAGTGGGTGCCGCTGGGGCGTCCCGCGTACCTGCGGCAGCAGGCGGAACTGAGCCTGCGCCGGCTGCGTACGGACCGCATCGACCTGTTCCAACTGCACCGCGTCGACGCGGACGTGCCGCTCGCCGACCAGGTCGGGACGCTGAAGGAGCTCCAGGACGAGGGCAAGGTGCGGCACATCGGGCTGTCCGAGGTCGACGTCGCCCAACTGCGCGCGGCGCGCGAGATCGCCACGATCGCCTCCGTGCAGAACCTCTACAACCTGGCGATGCGCCAGCACGAGGCCGTCGTCGACTACACCGCCGCCGAGGGCATCGCCTTCGTGCCGTACTTCCCGATGGCCGTCGGCACGCTGGCCGCGCCCGGCGGCGCGGTCGCGGAGGTGGCGGCCGAGCTGGGCGCCACGCCGGCGCAGACGGCGCTGGCCTGGCTGCTGCGGCGGGCGCCGAACGTGCTGCCCATCCCGGGCACCACGTCGCTCGACCACCTGGCGGAGAACGTGGCGGCGCGGGATGTGGCGCTGTCGGACGAGCAGTTCGCCCGGCTGTCGGCGCTCGGCGGCTGACCGGGCGGGGGGCGCTACGGGCAGCGCACGACCTGGCCGGCGTACGACAGGTTGCCGCCGAAGGCGAAGAGCAGCACCGGCGCGCCGGACTCCACCTCGCCGCGCGCCACCAGCTTGGAGAAGGCCAGCGGCACGCTCGCCCCCGAGGTGTTGCCCGACTCGGTGACGTCGGTGGCGACGACCGCCTGCGGGGCGCCGAGGCTGCGCGCGAGCGGCTCGATGATCCGCAGGTTCGCCTGGTGCAGCACGATCGCGGCGAGGTCGGCCGGCGCCACCCCGCCGCGCTCGCAGACCCGGCGGACGATCGGCGGCAGCTCCTTGACGGCCCAGCGGTAGACGGCCTGGCCCTCCTGGGCGAAGACGGGCGGCGAGCCCTCGATGCGTACCGCCGGCCCCATGCCGGGCGCGGAGCCCCACACGACGGGGCCGATGGCACCCGCGTCCTCGGGCCCGGCCGCGGGGGCGACCACGGCGGCACCGGCGCCGTCGCCGGTGAGGACGGCGGTGGAGCGGTCGTTCCAGTCGGTGACGCCGGTCAGCTTCTCCGCGGCGATGACCAGCGCGCGGCTCGCGGCGCCGGCGCGGAGGGTGTGGTCGGCCTGGGCGAGGGCGTGGGTGAAGCCGGAGCAGGAGACGTTGACGTCGATGGCGGCCGGCGAGGGGATGCCGAGCCGCTCCGCGACCCGCGCGGCCATGCTCGGCACCCGGTGCTCGGCGGTGCAGGTGGCGACCATGACCAGGTCGACGTCCTCGGTCTTGGTGCCGGCGCCGGCGAGCGCCTTGGCGGCGGCGTGCGCGGCCATCATGTCCACGGTCTCGTCGTCGGCCGCGACGTGCCGGGCGCGGATGCCGACCCGGCTGCGGATCCACTCGTCGTTCGTGTCGACGAACTTCGCCAGGTCGTCGTTCGTCAGCACCTTGCCTGGCTGGTAGTGGCCGAGGGCGAGGATCCGCGATCCGGTCATGGGCCGCCTCCGCTGGGGTGACTGGTCGTCCGCTGCCCTTCGAGTCTGCCGGGTGTGCCCCGGGTTGGGCAGTGGAGATCCAGCAAAGCGGCGGCGCGGGTCTTTGGCGGGGTGTGCCATTGCCGCGCCGCCGCCTCGCCTCCCGGGTGCCCCTACGTGAGGGACTGCGGGTAGTCGGTGATGATGCCGTCGACGCCGAGACCGGCCATCCTGCGCATCGCGCCGGGCTCGTCGACGGTCCAGACGTTGATGTCCATGCCCAGCTCGTGGACGCGGTCGACCAGGGCCTGGTCGGTGACGGTGTACTGCGGGTTGACCTGGTCCGCCCACTCGCTCAGCGCGACCAGTTCGGCCTCGGTGGGGCGGTCGGCGTCGAGGAAGCCGATGGGCACCTCGGGCATCAGGTTCTTGAAGCCCTGCGCGTCGTCCAGCTCGAAGGACTGGACGGCCAGTCGGCCGTCCGCCAGCGCGCGCTGCACGTAGCTCGGCCTGGCCTGCAGCAGCTCGGCCAGGTCGGCGGGCAGGCTCGCGTCGTAGTGCCCGCACGGGCTGATCTCGGCCAGCAGGCCGGACTTCCGGTCGACGAGGTCGATGACGCGGTCGACGGTGATGATCGGCTCGCCCGCGTACCTGGCGGAGAACCAGGAGCCGGCGTCCAGGCGGCTCAGCTCGGCCCAGGTGAAGTCGGAGACGCGGTAGCCCGGCCGGCCCGGATAGACCTCCTCGATGTCGGTGGTCCGCTCCATGCTGCAGTCGTGGAAGTTGACGAGCTTGCCGTCCTTGGTGCGCTGCACGTCGATCTCGACGAAGTCGGCGTCCTGGCGGACCGCCAGCCGGGTCGCCGCCGCGGTGTTCTCGGGCGCCACGCCGGAGGAGCCGCGGTGGGCGATGACGTCGGGCCCGGCGGGCGCGGCCTGGGCGGCGGACGCGCCGGCGAGGATGCCGGCGGCCGTCAGGGCCGCGAGGACGGGCGCCGCCCGCAGCAGGGATCTCACGAGCTTCACAATTGACCTTCGCTCTCGTGGTGTTGGTGGTGCTGCCGAGGCTGAAGACGTGACGTTAAACAAGACGGACGATCACGTAAAGGGGCCGTGGTCGGGACATGACCATGCTTGCCCGGGGGTGTCCCGGATGCTGGGATGCGGTGTGCGCGTACGGTCCCGGTGGCCGGCGGTGCGCGGGAGAGGCGGAGCGATGCGGAGCGTACGGCGCAGCGGGAAGCTGGCCGGTCTGGTGGTGCTGGCGGCGCTGGTCACGGCGCTGGGTGCCGGGTGCGGTGCACCGGGCAGGCAGGGGCCGGAGCCGGACGGCGGACCGGGGGAGCACGACGCGCCGGGCACGGAACGGGCGCGGGAGGACGGGCAGGCGCGCGAGGACGGCGACGGGCGCCGGGCGCGCGCCGTGGGCGTGGCCACGTACAACGTCTACCTGGGCGCCGATTTGAAGCCGCTGTTCGACGCGGGCAGCCAGGCCGAGCTGGTCACGCGCGCGGGCGAGGTGTACGCGGCGATGGAGGCGACGGACTTCCGCGAGCGCGCGGCGGCCCTCGCCGACCTGCTGGCGGCCCGCGCGCCCGAGGTCGTGGGGCTCCAGGAGGTGGCCCGCTGGGAGCGGGGGCCCGCGGGCGGCGAACTGACGGTCCGCTACGACTTCCTGCGGCTGCTGCTCGACGAGTTGGCGGCCCGCGGCACCCCCTACCGGGCCGTCGCCGCGAACGACAACTTCACCGGCCGGATGCCCGTCTCGGCCACCGAGGAGGCGCGGTTCACCGACCGGGACGTGATCGTCGTACGCGATGGGCCGCCCGCCTCCCGGCCGCGTACCTCGCGCGCCACCTCCGCGGCGTACGACGCGAAGGCCACCCTGCCCTCCCGGATCCCCGGCCTCTCCTTCGAGGTGCCGCGCGGCTGGTCGTCCGTGGACGTCACGGTGCGCGGCGGCACGTTCCGCTTCGCCACCACCCACCTGGAGGCGTTCGGCACCCCCGAGGTGCGCGCGGCCCAGGCCCGCGAGCTGGCCGCCGCGCTCGCCGTCTCGCCGCACCCCGTCGTCCTGACCGGCGACTTCAACTCCCGCCCCACCGACGCCTCCGGCGCCTACGGGATCCTCGCGGAAGCCGGGTACGCGGACGCCTGGACCGCGGCGGGCGGCGGCCCGGAGGGCGGCTGGACGGCGGGGCAGAGCGGATCGCTGCTGGCCGGGAACGAACTCTCCCACCGCATCGACCACGTGCTGTACGCCCCGGACGGCGTGCGGGCGGTCGCGGCGGAGGTGGTCGGCGACCGGGAGGCGGACCGCTCGGCGCCGACGGGGTTCTGGCCGTCGGACCACGCGGGGGTGGTCGCCGAACTGCGGCTCGGCGGGCGGTAGACGGCGGCGGCCGGCGTCTCAGCCGCGGCCGTCCTCCCGCGGGGCGTCCTCCGGCCCGGCGTCCTGCTGCACGGCGTCCTGCTGCACGGCGTCCTGCTGCACGGTCCCCGCCTCCGGCGCCTCCTGCCGCGGCAGCACCGCGCCCGCGGCCGTACGCCAGCGGTCGAGGAACTCCTCCGCGCGTGCCCGCGGCCAGCGCGGCTCGTACGTCCTGCCCGGCGTCCACCGCGGCACCGCGTCCGCGGCCGGCAGCTCCGGCTCCAGCGCCATCCGGGCCAGCGCCGCCGCCCCGAGGGCGGTGGCGTGCGGCGAGGGGTAGACGTCGACGGGCACCTGCGCGAGGTCGGCCTGCGCCTGCATCAGCGTGCGGCTGCGGGTCAGCCCGCCGTCCACCCGCAGCCGGGTGAGCGGGCCGCCGAGATCGGCGGCGACCAGCCCGGTGACCTCCGCGACCTGGGCGGCGACGCCCTGCAGCACGGCGAGCACCAGATGCTCGCGGCGGCTGGCCAGCGTCAGCCCGGCGAACGACGCGGTGGCCTCCGAGCGCCACCAGGGCGCGGCGAGGCCCGCGAACGACGGCACGCACACCACCCCTTCGGCGTCCGCCGCCGCCACCTCGTCCAGCTCCGCCGCCGAGCCGACCAGGCCCAGCTCGGTCAGCCAGCGCACCGCCGAGGCCGCCGCGTACACCTGGCCGTCCACGCAGTACGGCGTGGCGCCGCGGGCCCGCCAGGCGACCGACGTGGTCAGCCCGGAGCCGGAGCGCACCGCGGCCTCGCCGGTGTTGGCGAGCAGGAACGCCCCGGTCCCGTACGTGCACTTGGCGGTGCCCGCGGTCAGGCAGCCCTCGCCGAACAGCGCCGCCTGCTGGTCCACCACGAGCCCGGCGACCGGCACCTCGGCGCCGAAGGCGGCGGTCGTGCCGGCCACCTCGTCGCAGGCGGTGATCCGCGGCAGCTCGGCGGGATCGAGACCGAAGAGGGCGACCAGCTCGGGGTCCCAGTCGACGGCGTCGAGGTCGAGCAGCAGCGAACGGCTCGCGGTGGCCGCGTCGGTGACGTACGCGCCGGTGAGGTGGTGCAGCAGCCAGGTGTCGGTGGTGGTGACGACGCCCTCGCGGACGCCGTTCTCCCGCAGCCAGGCCATCTTCGGGGCGGAAAAGTACGGGTCGAGGACCAGCCCGGTGCGCCGGGCGACCCACTCGGCGGCGTCCGCGCGCGCGTCGCACTGCCGCTGCGACCTGGAGTCCTGCCAGCTCACGGCACGGGACAGCGGCTTGCCGGTGGTGCGGTCCCAGGCCAGCACGGTCTCACCCTGGTTGGCGAGCGCCACGGCGTGCACCGGCCGGCCCGCGGCCGCCACGGCCTGCCGCCCGGCGGTCAGCACCGAGGCGAGCAACTGCGCCGGGTCCTGCTCCACCCCGCCGCCCGGCAGGTAGTCGGGCGTCACCGGCACCTCGGCGACGGCGACCACGCCGCCGCCGTCGCCGCCGTCCGGTGCCTCCGGATCGACGACGAGGGCCTTGGTGCCCGAGGTGCCCTGGTCGATGGCGAGCACGGTCGTCATGGCGGGGCGGGCC
This sequence comes from Streptomyces sp. NPDC004134, assembly GCF_042874195.1. Classification (NCBI taxonomy): domain Bacteria; kingdom Bacillati; phylum Actinomycetota; class Actinomycetes; order Kitasatosporales; family Streptomycetaceae; genus Streptomyces; species Streptomyces sp. NPDC004134. Next base: position 60,008 of record NZ_JBIAMS010000032.1, read on the forward strand.
TCCTTGTGGTCACCGGGCGTGGGCGGGTTCCGCGGCAGCGATCAGATGGTCCATCAGGGCGAGCAGCACGCCGCGTACCGACTCGCGCTCGCGGGCGTCGAACAGGACGATCGGGGTGGTCGGCTCCTTCAGGGTGAGCGCGTGGCGGATCTCCTCGGGATCGTAGTCCTGCTCGCCGTGGAAGCAGTTGGCGGCCACGACGAACGGCAGGTCGCGGCTCTCGAAGAAGTCGACGGCGGCGAACGAGCGGTCCAGCCGCCGGGTGTCGACGAGCACCACCGCGCCGAGCGCGCCGCGCAGCAGGTCGTCCCACATGAACCAGAACCGCTCCTGGCCCGGGGTGCCGAACAGCATCAGCACCGCCACGTCCAGGGTGATCCGGCCGAAGTCCATGGCCACGGTGGTGGCCGACTTCTGCTCGATGCCGGACAGGTCGTCCACGCCCACCCCGGCCGCGCTCAGCCGCTCCTCCGTGCGCAGCGGCGTGATCTCGCTGACGGCGCCGACCGCCGTGGTCTTGCCCACCCCGAACCCGCCGGCCACGAGGATCTTCACGGGCGGGAGGTAGGCGTCCCAGACGGCGTCCGGGGCCCCGGTGTCAGGCTCGCTCAAGGCCGCTCCTGATTCGTCGGAGGAAGTCGATGTTCATGGCGTCCGGATCGCTCATCGGCGGTCTGTGCTCGATGAGCCCCTGTTCCAGGAGCTGGGCGAGGAGGACGGCGGCGGGCGTCAGCCGCATCCCGATCCGGGCCGCCAGCTCGGCCACGGCGATGCCGGGGCCCGCGCACAGCCGCAGGATCGTCTGCCACTCCTCCGGGATGCTGCGCGCGTCGTCGGGCGGCACGGCGGCGCGGACCGTGGAGTGCATGGTGAACTGCTCACCGGGCGCCCGGTCGGTGCGCGATCCGGTGAGCGCGAACGTCCGTGTCCTGCGCGTTCCCCGTGGCGCGCTCATTACCGGATACGAGCCCTGCGGGCCCCGACGCCGAGCTGGTGATTGAAGGCGCGGGCGACGCGGACGGTCTCGCGCATGGCGAGGCCGATGGACTCGGGGCCCGAGGTGTAGACGACCAGGGTGCTGCCGTTGCCGCAGGCGGTGAGGATGAGGTGGCTGTGCTCCATCGTGATGTTCAGATGCAGGACGGACCCGCCGTCGACCGGCATCGACAGCCCGTCGGCGAGGCTGGCGAGGCCGGAGCAGGCGGCGGCGATGGTCTGGACGTCCTCGCGGGTCCAGTCCAGGCCGTAGCCGCAGAGGGCGAGGCCGTCGTCGGCGAGCAGCACGAAGCCGGTGAGGTCCGGCACGAGTTGCAGGTTGTCGCGGAGGTTGTCGAAGACGGCCGCGTCCTCGGGGCTCGCGGGGATGGCGTTCTTCACGTGCCTGAGGCTGCTCATCGGTCGCTGTCTTCCTCCGGGTCGGTCAGGGCTTCCTGAAGCTGGGTGAACGCCGACTCGATGCTGTCGAGCGGGCGTCGGTCCATGGCGGTGGCGGGCCGGCGCCTGCCGCCGCGCAGTTGGCCGGCCATGCTGGTGCCGGGTACGCGCTGGGGCAGCCCGCCGGCGCGGGCGGCGGGACGCGCGGGCGCCGGCTCGGCCCCGGGGGGCGGCTCGGTCGCGGTCTGGGGGGTGGCGGGGACAGGCGGCTCCTCGGTCGGTTCGTACACGGGTCGCGGTTCCGGTCGCGGGGCCGGCTCGGCGGCCGGTTCCGGGTGGGGCTTCTTGGTGCGTACGGGCAGGGGTTCCTCGGCCCGTACGTGCTCGGGGGCGGCGGGCGCCGCGGGGACAGCCACGGTCGCGGGTGCGGGCTCGGGCGCGGGTGCGGGCTCGGGCGCGGGTGCGGGCTCGGGCGCGGGTGCGGGCTCGGCGGGCGCCGCCGGGCGGTGCTCCGGGGCCGGTGCGCCGTCGTCCGCCGGGCGGGCCGGTGCGAGGCCGGGCGCCGGGTCGATGGGGCGTACCGGACCGGTGGGCCCGCCGGCGCGCGCCGGCTCGCGGCGTACCAGGCCGGCCGCCGTCGGCTCGCGCCGCTTCGCGGGCCGCGGTCCGGAGCGCCCCGGCAGCGGCTTGCGTACCGGGGTGCGGTCCGCCAACTGCTCGGGCGCGCCCGTCAGCAGCGCGGACGGCACCAGCACCACCGCAAGCACGCCGCCGAAGCGGCCCTGCTGGAGCGTGACCCGTACCCCGTGGCGCTGCGCCAACTGCCCGACCACGAACAGGCCGAGCTGGTCGGAGGACTTGGCGAGCACCGCGTACGGGGGCACGTCCAGCAGCCGCCCGTTGAGCGCCTCGAAGTACCAGCTCTCCGGCGCCCGCCCCTTGTCCTCGACCTCGATGGCGACGCCGGTGGCGGTGTGGGTGGCGCGGACGAAGACCTCGTAGCCGCTGGGCGAGTAGGTGGTGGCGTTCTCGATCAGCTCGGCGATCAGGTGGGTCAGCTCCCCCGCCACCTCCGGCACCACCCACGCCTCGGCCTGGAACTCCTTGGTGACCTGGGCGAAGCCGCGGGACTCGCCGGCGGCGTCGACGATCAGGTTGGCGATGTGCACGGGTTCGGTGTGCGGGTTGGTGACCGCGCCGCCGGAGAGCACCAGCAGGTTCTCCAACTGGCGGCGCACCCGCACGGTGAGGTGGTCCAGCTCGTACAGCTCGGAGAGCAGCGCGGGGTCGGTGTCGGCGTAGCGGTGCTGCAGTTCGTCCAGCGTGCGCAGCACGGCGAAGATGAGGGTGACGGACCGCATGGTGACGCCCTCGGCGAACTTCTCGAAGCCGTACCGCTCCTCGTGCACCACCCGCGCCGCCTCGACCACCTCCTCCGCCAGCCGGGCGACGACATTGGAGATCTCGCCGAACTCGTCGGCGGCGGCGACCTGCGTGGGCAGCGCCGACAGGTCGACCTCCTCGCCGCGCTGCAGCCTGACGATCATCTGCGGCAACTGCCGCCGGGCGACCGCCAGCGCGCTGGAGCGCACCTGCTCGGCCCGGCGCACGATGGTGCGGCTGATCCACAGCACGGTGCCGAGCACGATCGCGACCAGCACGACGCCGCCGGCGGCGATGGCGTACGCCGTCATGCGCAGCTCGCCTGCCCGGTCCTCCGCGTCGTCGGCCAGCGCCTGGATCCGGGCGGTGGCCAGCCCGGCGAGGCCCGGGCCGAGGTGCTCGTACGTCTCCTGCCACCCGGCGGTCGCGGCGGGCAGCGTCACAGGTCTGCCGGACTCCCGGCTCACGCCGAGCACCGCGTCCTCGATCCGGGTCTTCTCCGCCCACTCCTTCGAGTCGGTGACGGCGTCGTACCGGTCCTTCTCCCCGCCCGCCAGCAGCGGGCCGGCCAGCGTCCCGTACGCGAACCGCTGCACGCCGACGGCTTCGGCGAAGCGGGCGTGGTCGGCCGCGGACAGCCGGCCGTCCTTCGCGCCCGCCAGCAGGGTGTCCTCAAGCGCCAGCGAATCGCCGGCCTGGAGGAGGGCGGTCAGCGGGCGGGAGCCCTGGGCCAGGCTGCCGTTGTGGGCGCGCACCCGGATGTGCACGGCGATGGTCTGCTCGATGGCGCGGGTGTACGCCTCCAGGGCCTGGTCCCGGTTCCCGGAGCGCTCGGCGGCGCGCTCCCGTACCCCGGCGAGGCCGGCGACGCCCCGCAGGGCGGCCTCGAGCGGTGGGCGGACGGCCGTGTCGGGGGCCTCGTCGGCCAGCTCGCCCAGCGCGAAGGCGGCCTCGTCGGTCAGGGCCTGCTGGTTGCCGAGCTGGGCGGCGTTGACCGGGCCGCGGGCCCAGTGCAGCGCGGTCATCCGGCGCTCCGCCTGCAGCTCGGTGACGAGCGCGAACGACGGCTGCTGGAGCCGGTCGAGGGTGTCGGCGTAGTCCTGCACGGCCCCGGCCCGGTTCAGCTCCCGGACGGCGCCGACCGCGGCGAGGGCCGCGAGCGCCGCCGTGACGACCGCGGCCAGGATGCGAAGGAGCGTACGCAGGCGCATGGGGCGCCCGGCGTGGGCGGGGTGGGTGGTTGCGGACATCGGACCTCACGGAGCGCTGGTCGTTTGCGGTCGGTACGGTGCGCCGGGCCGCCGCCGGTCGTTCGCGGCGGCCCGGCGCGGCGTCACACCAGGTCCTTGCCGAGCTCTGCCATCTCGGCGTCGGCGGTGTAGACGGGTGTCTTGTACGAGCGCCGGCCGGCCGCCCACCACGAGACGGTGGCCAGCAGCAGGACGGCGGCGAGAGCCACGGAGGCGTAGTTGAACGTGTCCGCGGTCACCGGCGACGCCTGCGGCAGGCAGAAGACCACCGTGATCACGGCCACCCAGCACACCGCGACCCACCCGATCAGCGAGCTCCACCTGCCCAGGTTCCACGGTCCCGGCACGAAGCGGTCCTTCGCGCGCAGCCGCAGATAGATGGGGATCGCGTAGGCGGGGGTGATGCCGATGACGTTGATGGCGGTGACCGCGCCGTACGCGGTCGCCGAGTACAGCGACGGCAGCGCCAGGCAGAACGCGACGGCCACCGACAGCACGACCGCCCGGGTGGGCACGCCGGTGCGCGGCGAGACGCGGCGCCACATCTTCGAGCCGGGCAGCGCGCCGTCGCGGGAGAAGGCGAAGACCATCCGCGCGGTGGCGGCGGTCTCGGCGTTGCCGCAGAAGAGCTGGGCGCAGATGACGATGAGCAGCAGGGCTTTGGCGCCGCCTTCGCCGATGGCGTCGATGAAGATCTGCGCGGGCGGCACGCCGGTTTCGGAGTTCTGGGCGCCGACGTAGTCCTGGATGGCGAAGGTCAGCCCGGCCAGCAGCACGAAGCCGGCGACCCAGGAGACCCAGATCGCCCGGACGATGCCCTTGGCGGAGCTGACCTGCGCCTGGGTGGTCTCCTCCGAGAGGTGCGCGGAGGCGTCGTAGCCGGAGAAGGTGTACTGGGCGAGGAGCAGGCCGATGGCGGTGACGTAGAACGGGTTGTTCCAGCCGGTGTCGTTGTTGAACTCGCCGAAGACGAAGCCGGCCGACTGGTGGTGGTCGGGGACGACGATCAGGACGCCGACGATGATGGCGACGCCGGCCAGGTGCCACCAGACGCTGATGGAGTTGAGGATGCTGACGACGCGCACCCGCAGCAGGTTCAGCGTCATGTGCAGCACCAGGATGACCGCGAAGATCAGCAGCGTCTTCTCCGCGGTGGGCTCGAAGCCCCACTGGAGGTTGAAGAAGGCGCCGATGAACAGGGCGCAGCCGTAGTCGATGCCGGCGATGGCGCCGAGCAGGCCGAGCAGGTTGAGCCAGCCGGTGTACCAGCCCCAGCGGGGGCCGCCGAGCTGGTGGGCCATGTAGTAGAGCGCGCCGGAGGTGGGGTACGCGCTGGTCACCTCGGCCAGGCCCATGCCGACGCAGAGCACGAAGAGGCCGACGGCGACCCAGCCCCACATCATGACGGCCGGGCCGCCGGTGCTGAGCCCGAAGCCGTACAGCGTCATACAGCCGGAGAGGATCGAGATGACCGAGAAGGAGATGGCGAAGTTGCCGAACGGGCCCATCCGCCGCGCGAGTTCCGGCTCGTAGCCGAGGTCGCGGAGATGGGCGTCGTCGTCCTTGCGCCGGGACGTGCCGGCGGTGCTGACCGGCGCTTGTGACATGGAGTGACCTCCGATGGGGAATGGCAGGGGCATGACAGGCAAAAGGGACGGACGTGCCGGGTCACCCGCTGCCGAGGGCCGTCGACCGGGCGCGTAAGAACTCGGCCTCGGCCAGGTCCTGCCGGTCGGGGTCCTCGGTCACGTAGGCCCAGGGCAGGAGGGTGGCGTACGGGCCGAGGCCGGTGAAGACCCGGGCGGCCTCGGTGAACTCGCGGGCGGCGCTGAGCGCGTGGGCCAGGTGGTTGAGGTCCAGCACGGAGCGCACGTCGGCGTTGGTGACGTCGAACCAGCCGTCGAGGGCGCGCAGCGTGTCGCGCAGGATGTCCTCGCGGGACCACTGCCGGTGCACGAGCGCGTCGCCGCGGCCGCGGCGGCGCTCGAAGTGGTAGTGCTCGGCGTGCGCGAAGAGCGGCAGCACCAGGAGCGGGGAGGCGAGCGGGGCCCAGGAGCCGACCCAGCGGGCGAAGTCCATCGCGTACGCCTGGGAGCCGCCGGCGGCCGAACAGATCTGCAGCACGCGGTGGTACGCCTCGCGGTTGTACCGGTCCCGCTTGACCACCTCGTCGAGCAGCCCCCACGGCCCGTACGGCAGCAGGTTCTCCGGCGGCGCCGCCCGGTGCTCGGGCCGCTGCTGCCGCGCGTCGACCGTGGCCAGCGCCAGCAGGCACACCCACGGCACCGGATCCCCGGGGTGCAGCAGCGCCGCCTCCCGGCACACCTGCCGCGCGTCCTCCTCCAACTGCCCGGCGCTGGGATGCCGCTGCCGGTGCGCCTGCACGGCCCGCCCGACGGCGACCCGGGCCAGCATCATCCGCGCGTCGGGGCTCTCCGGCTCCTCGTCCAGCCAGATCTGCACCACCGCCGACCTGGCGGCCACCACCCCGAGCACCTGCGACCGGGCGGTACGCACCGCCCAGTCGGCACCGGTCCTGCCCAGCAGCGCGCGCATGGACATCCACCGGCCGACGCGCACGTCGTCGACGACGGCGCGTAAGTCGTCGTCGAGACCGGCGAGATGGTAGACGGGCCGGAACTCCCCGCCACGCCCGGAACCGCGGGCCATCACCACCCCCCGCGCTGCACGCGGCGGGGCACGCTACGCCCGGGACCGGGCGACAGGGGGCGGGGCGGACCGGCTAAGCGGGCGCACCGCGGCGACTGCCAGGCGATGTTCATCGAAACCTCGGGCACGCGCACGGGGGAGGTGCGTGGTACTGGTGCGCGGCTTTCCAGCGGATGTTCATGATGGGGTCGAGGGGATCGTAGCGACAGGAGGGCCGTCTGTGTAATCAACCGACGAATGTTGCCGACTAGCAACGCAAAGTCCAGACCACCAACCCCCACCCGGCCCCCTTCTACGGATGGGCCGCGCACCCTGGTCCGGCACCCCCGCGGAGGACGCCGACGACGAGGCGGTGGCGTGGGCGCTGGCGGTGACGGAGACCGCGGAGTTCGCCGCGCGCCCCTTCGCCGAGCTGTCCGGCGGCGAGCGCGCCCGCGTCGCCCTCGCGCGCGTCCTGGCCCAGCGGGCGGGGCTGCTGCTGCTCGACGAGCCGACCGCCGCGCTCGACCTGCGCCACCAGGAACTGGTGCTGCGGCTGGCCCGGGAGCGGGCCGCCGCGGGCGACGCCGTCGTGGTCGTCCTGCACGACCTGGGGCTCGCGGCGGCGTACGCGGACGAGGTCACGGTGCTGGACGGCGGCCGGGTGGCGGCCTCGGGCCCGCCGGCGGAGGTCTTCGACGGCGCGCTGCTCAGCAAGGTCTACCGGCACCCGGTCGAGATCCTCGAACACCCGCGCACCGGCGCGATGCTGGTGGTCCCCCACCGCGAGCCGTGACCGGCCCTGCTCCGGGGCGCGGCCCGGCGGGCAGCCGTCCGCGGGCGGCTGCCCGGAAGCCCGGGGCCCGCGCGCTCGGCGGCCGTTACGCCCCGCGTACCCCCGCGCCCGTCACCGGCTTCGCGTACCGGTGGCAGGGCACCGTCACCGGGCCGTCCTCGCCCTCCGCCTGGTAGTCGAACGGCCCCTCGTCCTGCCAGCCCTGCCGGGCGTAGAACCGGCGCGCCCGCGCGTTGCCCGTCACGACCGCCAGCCACACCCGGTCGTGGCCGCGCGCGGCCACCCGCCGCTCCCCCTCCGCGAGCAGCAGCGCGGCGACGCCGGTGCCGCGGTGCTCCGCCGCGACGAAGAGCTGCTCCACCTCGTCCCCTCCCGCGGTGACGAACCCGGCGATCTCGCCGCCGACTTCGGCGACCGCCGTCTGAGGCACCCGCGCCGCCGCCCGGGCCGCGAACGACTCCGGCGTGCGCATCGCCACCAGCGCTTCCGAGACATGGCCCAGGTGGGCGTCCCGCCACGCGCTCTCCCAGAGGCGCGCCACCGCCGCCGCGTCCCCGGGGCGGGCGGGCCGCAGCGTCGGCTTCTCGTCGTGCGTCGTCATGCCCCCACGCTATCCGCGGCCTGTGACATCCGCCTCCGCGGCCCGCCCCGGAGATCGCCGGCGCGACGTACGGTGGCCGTACCGGCGGCGAAAGGACGGCACGACATGGCATCCCCCGGCAGCGAGACCTCCGAGTCCGGCGCGGACTCCCCCGACGGCGCCCCCGTCCGCGCCTTCGACGGCCCCGCCGGGCTGGAGTCCTGGCTCGACGAGCACCACGGCCTGCAGTCCGGGATGTGGCTCAAGGTCGCCAAGAAGGGGTCGGGGATCGCCTCCGTCACCATGGCCGAGGTCGACGACGTCGTGCTCTGCTACGGCTGGATCACCGGCCTGCGCCGCCGGTACGACGACGACCGCTTCCTGCAGAAGATCACGCCCCGCCGGCCCCGCAGCCAGTGGTCGCAGGTGAACGTGGACCGGGTCGAGGCCCTGACCGCGGCCGGGCGGATGCGCGAGCCGGGGCTCGCGGCGGTACGGGCCGCGCAGGCGGACGGGCGGTGGGAGGCGGCGTACGAGTCGCAGAAGAACGCCGAGGTGCCGCCGGACCTCGCGGAGGCGCTGGCGGCCAGCCCGCGGGCGGCCGCGTTCTTCGACGGGCTCGGGAAGACGGACCGCTACCTGGTGATCCTGCGCCTGCTGCGGGCGCGGACGGAGGAGAACCGGGCGGTCCAACTGGCCCGGGCCGTCGAGATGCTGGCCGCCGGGCAGCGCCCGTAGCGCGGCGGTACGCGACGCGGCGGGCACAGCACGGCGGGCGGAGCGGCGGGGGCACGGCGGGCGGCGGCGCGAACGGCCGGGCCCGGGTCAGGACTTGTGCGCGACGCCGCCGTAGACGTCGGTGGGCTCCGGGTCCGTGCCGGGCTCGGGGCGCCACAGCGGGCAGGAGACGATCCCCGGCTCGATCAGCTCCAGGCCGTCGTAGTACGCGCTGATCTCGTCCGGGGTGCGCAGCACGTACGGGATGGCGCCGGTGTCGTCGTACCCCTGCTGGGCTTCCTGGAGCGCCTTGTCCGTCGCCGTGCTGTCGTAGTGCACGAGGTAACTGCCCGCGGGCAGCGCGGCCTGCAGCCGGCGGACGATGGACCTGGCCTCTTCGTAGTCCTGGACGTGGCCGAGGATCCCCATGAGCATCAGGGCCACCGGCCGGGAGAAGTCGAGGGTCTTCCCCGCCTGTTCCAGTATCGTCTCGGGCTCGTGCAGGTCGGCGTCGACATACGTGGTCACACCCTCGCGGGTGCTGGTCAGCAGGGCCTGGGCGTGCCGCAGCACCAGTGGGTCGTTGTCGACGTAGACGATGCGCGATTCGCGCGCCAGCCGCTGGGCGACCTGGTGGGTGTTGTCGTAGGTCGGCAGGCCGGTGCCGATGTCGAGGAACTGGCGGATGCCGGCCTCGCCCGCCACATGGGTCACGGTACGGATCAGGTAGTCGCGCGACGCCCGGGCCATCGTCTGGATGTTGGGGGCGATCTGGCGGTAATCGTCGCCCGCCTGGCGGTCGACCGCGTAGTTGTCCTTCCCGCCCATCCAGTAGTTCCAGATCCGGGCCGAGTGCGGCACGGTGGTGTCGATCCTGGAGAGCGCCCCCTCGGAGGAGGTGGACTCGCCTTCTGCCATCGGGGTGTCTCCTGCCCTGCGGCGCGCGCTTCACTGCCGGCCGGCATGCTGTCACTTCGCGGTCGTACGGGGGGGTGTGCTGCCGGACTCCGCGGGGCGGACCGGGGCGGATCACGGCGGAGGGACGGTGCCCTCCCGGCATCCGCCCGCGATCCGCGGCCGCAGTCGGCGGGTGGCGGCCGGTCCGTCAGTCGACGAGGTAGTCGGCCTGGCCGTCCTTGGCGCCCTGGAGGAAGGCGACCATCTCTTCTCTGGTGTAGACGAGGGCCGGTCCTGTCGGGTCGGTGGACTGGCGGAGCGCGACGCTGCCGTCGGGCAGGCGCTTGGCCTCGACGCAACTACCGCCGTTGGTGCCGCTCCAGGGCTTCTGCCAGCCCTCGGTGCCGAGTTCGGTAGCCGGGATGCCGTTGCGGAAGGTTGGGGGGTCGGCTCGCATGGTCAGTACTCCTTACGCATCTCCACCAGGCGTGACCTGGTCCGGTCCACCGGATCGGCCTGGACGGCCATCCGGTCGAGTGTTTCCAGATACCCGACGACGTCCTCGGGCTGGTCGACGTAGACCGCGCCGGTCAGGTTCTCCGTGTAGACGATGTCGGGCAGTTCGGTGAAGCCGAACCGGAAGTAGTGGAACGGTCCGAACGCGCCCGGGTGCGGCCCGGCCGAGAACGGCATGATCTGCATCTTCACGTTCGGCAGCTCGATGGCTTCGATCAGCCGGTCTATCTGGGCCCGCATCACCTCGGGACCGCCGACGGGCCGGCGCAGCACCGACTCCTCCAGCACGGCCCACATCGCGGGCGCCCTGGGGGCGGTCAGCAGGTCGGCGCGGGTCGTGCGCAGCGTCACCCGCCGTTCGACGTCCTCGTCCGCGTCGTGGGGGAAGCCGACGCGGAAGAGGGTCCTGGCGTAGTCCGCGGTCTGCAGCAGCCCGGGGACGTAGTGCGGCTCGTAGATGCGGATGACGGTGGCGTCGGTCTCCAGGCTCACGTACGCCCGGAACCAGTCGGGAAGGACGTTGCGGTACTTGTACCACCACCCTGGCTGGTTGGCCTCCTTCGCCATCCGGAGGAAGTCGTCGGTCTCGGCGCCGCCGACGCCGTAGAGGCGCAGCAGCTCGCGCACGTACGGGATGCGCAGGCCGACTTCCGCCTTCTCCATCCGCCGCACGGTCAACGGCGTGACGTCGATGGCCTCCGCGGCCCGGTCGAAGCTGATCTTGGCCTGCTCACGCAGGTGCCGCAGCCGTTTGCCCAGGACCATGCGCAGCACGGTCGGGGCGCTGCCGCCACCCGAGCGTGTTTCGCTCACGTCCTGACCTCCCGGCACTGCTACCCCGGGAGTGTGTCACGGACGGCATGAGGCTGACAGGGGGTCCGCACACATTCTGAAATTATCAGGGCGATGCTTGCGGACTGCTGTTGTCGACAGCCATAGTGAGGGGACCTGCCGACCACGCCGACCGTGCTCACGCCCCCACCGCGGTCCGGTCGCACGGCAGTTGGCGACTCCAGGAACCCGGCGGCCGACCACCGCGGGGAGGGGGCACATCCTCGACCGCGTACGAACCTCCGAGGAGCGCATCGTGAGCAGCAGACTGGGCCTCGGCCTGGGGCACGAACGCCATCCGTTGCTGGGCAAGCTGGTGCTGGACCGTACCTCCGGCCGCACCGGCGTGCTCCGCGCCATCTGCCCCGAGCCCGAGACCCACACGGTGTGGTCCACGCCCGTCCTGCGCCAGGTCGCCGGTCCGCGGATGGCCTGGCTGGTCCCGGTCGGGGGCGGCGTGGAGTGGACGACGACGCCGGACGCCATCGAGGAGGCGACCGCCTGAGTGCGGACTCGGGGAGGAGGGCCGGTCGGGCCCGCCGTGCGGCCGGGTCGGCCGTCGCGCCGGTGCGGGAGGGGTCAGAGTTCCCAGACGACGGGCAGGCCCGCGCTGGTGCCCTCGTCGGTGTAGTCGTGGACCACGTCCAGGAGTTCGGCCATGCGGGCCTGCCAGGCGACGTTCACCGGAAGGTGTTCCAGCTCGGCGAGGAGGCGGGCGTAGTCCTCGCACTCGATGAGGTGGAAGAGGTCCGTGCCGCTGCGCCAGATGGTCCAGGAGGTGGCGCCGGCGCGCCGGATGGCCGCCGTCAGCTCCCCGGGGACCTCGCGGTGGGCGGCCTCGTACTCCTCGATGCGGTCGGCGCGGACCTGCGTGCGCAGCGCGATCCTCATGCGCCGGGCTCCGGGGCGCGCAGGCGCAGTCCCTGCATGCCGCCGTCGACGGCCAGGGCGGTGCCGGTGACGGAGGCCGCGGCCGGGCTCGCCAGGTAGGCGATGGCGGCGGCGACTTCGTCGGCGGTGACCAGGCGGCCCATCGGCTGGCGGGCCTGGAGCGCGGCGCGTTCCGCGGCGGGGTCGGGGGCCTGGTCCAGGAGCCGGCTGACCCACGGGGTGTCCGCCGTGCCGGGGTTCACGCAGTTGACCCGGATGCCCTCGCGTACGTGGTCGGCGGCCATCGCCAGCGTCAGGGACTGCACGGCGCCCTTGGTGGCGGAGTACAGCGCGCGCTGCGGGAGGCCGGCGGTGGCGGCGACGGAGCAGGTGTTGACGATCGCGGGGTGCGCGGAGCGGCGCAGGTGGCGAAGGGCGGCGCGGGTGGTGCGGACGACGCCCAGCAGGTTGACGTCCAGTACCCGGTGCCACTCGGCGTCGTCGTTGTCCTCGACGGTGCCGGCGGCGCCGATGCCGGCGTTGTTCACCAGGACGTCGATGCCGCGCAGCGCGCCGGCCGCGTCGCTGACCGCGGCGGTGACGGAGGCGTCGTCGGAGACGTCCGCGCGGTAGCCGCGCAGGGGCGGCGGTACGTCGCCGGGGCGGAGGTCGAGGACGGCGACCTGGGCGCCGCGCTCGGTGAGCAGCCGCGCGGTGGCCAGCCCGATCCCCGAAGCCCCGCCGGTCACCACGGCCTTGAGCCCGTCGAAGTCCTTCATCCTGAAATGGCCTCCTGTCATCCGACGATTGCCCCGGCGAGCGCGAACCCGTCAGGCGCGGCGCACACGAACACGTAGCACGATCTGCATATTTACCAGACCGGTCGACGTCTGCGACACCCCGCGGAGCGAAGATCCGCCCACCCGGCAGGAATTGATCGGATCTCTGACGGGGGCTAGGACGGGGCGCCCACGGACTTCCGCAGCGTGTAGAGGCAGAGGCTGAGCGCGTGGTGCGTGGTGTCACCGCCGCGCTTGCGCTGCCAGGCGACGTACAGCAGCGACCAGAGGAGCTGGACGATCCAGTCGGTGTCCAGCCGGCCGTCCAGGGTGCCTTCCTCGCGGCCGCGGTCGACGAGCCTGGCCAGCGCCTGGTCCGCCTCCGTCTCCTCCTCCCAGTCCTCCCAGTTCCACGTGCCGGCCAGCGAGTCGTCGAAGGCGATCGCCAGGCTCTCGCCCAGCTCGAAGTACTCCTGGCAGATCCGCTCCAGCGCGGTGAGCGCGGGGCCGTCGTCGGGGCGGGCGCGGTCGGTCGCGGCGGCGATCTTGTCGAGGACGTCCGTGCCGATGGCGGCGACCAGGTCGGAGCGCTCGGCGAAGTAGCGGTGCACCGTGGTGCGCCCGACGCCCGCCGCCGCCGCCACGTCGGCCAGCGAGGCCGTCGGGTTCTTGGCGAGCACGGCGGTGCCGGCGTCGAGGATGGCGCGCCGTGTCCTGGCCCGCGCACCGGTGCTGCTCACTGCGGTGTCCATGCCCATACCGTACCGCCACCCCCAGAATGGAACTCGTTTGACGAGAATGGAACATCGATGTTCTACTGCCGGGCATGAGTGTTCCGGAAAGCGTGCGCATCCTCTGGTCGTTCGCCAGGCCCTACCGGCGGGTGCTGGCGCTCGGGCTGCTGATGGCCCTGGCCGGCTCCGCCCTCGGCCTCGCGTCCCCGATGGTGACGAAGTGGGTGCTGGACTCCCTCGCCGACGACGCCTCGCTCGCCGGCCCGGTCGTCACGCTGCTGGTGCTGATGGTCGTCGGCGCGGTGCTCGGGCACCGGCAGTGGGTGCTCCTCGGCGCGGTCGGCGAGCGGGTGGTGCTGGACGCGCGCGAGTCGATGGTGCGCCGCTTCTTCCGTGCCACGGTGCCGGGCGTGACCGCCCGGCCGCCCGGCGAGCTGGTCTCCCGCGCCGTCTCGGACACGACGCTGCTGCACTCGTCGGCCTCGGGCGCGATCGTCGGCCTGGTCAACGGCGTGGTCATGCTGGTCGGCACGCTGGCGATGATGGCCCTGCTGGACCTCGTGCTGCTCGCGACCACCGTCGCGTCGGTGATCGTCGTCGTGGTCCTCTTCGCCACCCTGATGCCCGGCATCGCGCGGGCGGAGGAGCAGGCGCAGGAGCACGTCGGCAGGCTCGGCGGGCGGCTCGAAGGCGCGCTGCGCGCGGTGCGCACGGTCAAGGCCAGCGGCGCGGAGGAGCGCCAGGCCGACCGGATAGCGCAGGAGGCCAGGTCCGCGGCCGACCACGGGCTCAAGGCGATCCGGCTGGAGGCCGCGGTCTGGGTGATCGCCTGGACGGGCATCGAGCTGGCGATCATCCTGATCCTCGGCATCGGCGCATGGCGCGTGGACGCCGGGTCCCTGGAGGTCTCCGGGCTCATCGCCTTCCTGCTCTACGCCTTCGGGCTGATGGGGCCCGTGACCGAGCTGAGCCAGCACACCTCGGAGCTGCAGTCGGGGATCGCCGCGGCCAAGCGGATCCGCGCGGTGGACGAGCTGGTCACCGAAGAGGAGTCGGCGGGTGCGGCGGCGGGTGCGCCGGCGGAGCAGGCCGCCGCGCCCCCCGGCGCGGCGGACGAACGGGCGGGCGCACAGGGGGACGAACAGCCGGGCGACCGGCCGGGCGGCCCGGCGCACGGCGCCTCCGGCGGCGGTGCCGTGCTCGAACTGCGGGACGTCACCGCCGCGTACGGACCGGGCCTCGAACCCGCGGTGCGCGGCATCGACCTCGCCGTGCCGCGCCGCGGGCACCTCGCCATCGTCGGCCCCTCCGGCGCCGGCAAGACGACGCTCATGTCACTGATCCTGCGCTTCCTTGAGCCCCAGGAGGGCGAACTGGCGCTGGACGGGCGGCCGTACCGCGGGCTGAGCCACGCCGCGATCCGCTCCCGGCTGGCGTACGTGGAGCAGGACACCCCGGTCGTCCCGGGCACCATCCGGGACAACCTGCTGTTCTCCCGCCCCGACGCCGCGGAGGAGGACCTGCGCCGCGTGCTGCGCGACGTGCGGCTGGCCGGGAAGGTCGACGGGCTCGACGACGGGCTGGACACCGAGCTGTCCGCCACCGCCGTCTCCGGCGGCGAGCGCCAGCGCATCGCGCTGGCCCGCGCGCTGCTGCGCGACCCCGACGTGCTGCTGCTGGACGAGGCGACTGCCCAGCTCGACGCGCTCACCGAGGCCGCGGTGCACGAGTGCATACGCACGCGGGCGCGGACCGGCGCCGTCGTCACGATCGCCCATCGGCTGTCGACCGTGATCGACGCGGACACCATCGTGGTGATGGAGTCCGGCCGGATCCGCGCCCGCGGCACGCACGGCGAGCTGCTCGCCGCCGACATGCTCTACCGCGACCTGGTGGAGGCCCTGCGGATCGCCTCGGCGGGATCGGGGGCCGCTGCGCCCGCCGGTCACGCAGCGGCCCCCGTCACCGTCGCCGCCCCCGGTGCGCCTCAGCGCACCGGGTAGGCGTCGACGATGGTCTGGTCGACGGTCCTGCCCTCGGCGGCCGAGCCCTCGACCCGTACGGAGACGGAGTCACCCGCGCGCGGCCGCACCCCGGGCGCCGTGGCCAGCACGGACCCGTCCGGCATGGGCACGACCAGCATGCGGTGCCAGCGGCCGCCGGAGTCGGTGGACACCCACATCCGCAGCGTGCCCTTCTCCTCGCGCAAGTCGCTCGGGCTCTCGGAGGACACCAGCCGGGCCCCCAGCAGCAGCGGGAGACCTGCCCGCAGCGTGCCGTCGTCGCGGGTCGGCGGCCGGTGGTCGACGGTGAGCAGCCGCGGCTTGACGGCCGGCCCGCCGGGCGCGGGCCCGCGGGACGGGAAGGTCCAACTGGTCTCCGTGCGGCTGCCGAGCGGCAGCCGCCCGGTGTCCGGGCGCGCCCTGTGCTCCAGGCGGTACGTCGCGGGCTCGGACGGCACGTCGAAGTAGGAGCTGCCCGGCTGGCGCGGCTGCACCTCGGTGCCGTCGCGGTACAGCCGCAGGCTCTGCTCGCCGAACACGCCGGCCGGGTCCTGACCGTTGTGCTCGCCGTCGCTGAGGTCGACGGGCACGGCCAGGCTGCCGTCGTAGTGGTTGCCGGCGACGACGGCCGGTGCCAGTCCGCGGAACCACACGGGCTCTGCCCGCTCCCCGCGCTCGTACGCTCCCGTCGGCCCGCACATCGAGAGGCCGCCCGCGGACGGCGCGCGCACGCAGTGCTGCCAGCGCACCTCCGGTCCCGCGGTGACCAGTTCGGTCCTGCGCCGCGGCACGTCCAGCGGCTCGCTCATCGCGTACGCGGCATGGATCCGGTCGGAATAGGCGAAGCGCGTCTCGGTGTAGGTGTCGGAACTCCCGCGCAGCGAGCGGTAGTCGGACGTCCTCCTGGCGAGGTCGCGGGCCTCGGCGCGGGAGACGTCGTAGACCGGCGGATCGGCGACCTTCTCGCCGCCGAGCACCAGCTCGTACGCGTCCGCCTGCCGGCCGTGCGCCGGGCCCGTCGCGTCCAGCCGCCAGCGGGTCTCGAACGCCACGGTGCCGCTCTCGACCCCGCCGGTCGGCTGCAGGAACACCCGGCCCTCGGTGACCTCTTCGCCGCTGGCGTAGATGCCGTCGCCGATGCCCGAGCCCCGCTTGGCGTCACCGCGCTGGTAGTGGATGGTGACGTGCCCGACCTCGGTCTGCGCGCCCTCGACCCGCGCCGGCCGCAGTTGCTTCGCCTTGCGCGCGTCGATGGTGTACTCCATGTCCCGGTCGAGCATGACCTCGGGCGAGCCGGCGAAGGCGACCGTGGCCGGGGAGCCGTCGCGCGCCGGGGTCTCGACCTTCGCCATCACGCTGAGCGACCCGGGCAGCATCCGGGCGGTGCCCCGGCCTTTCTCGTCCAGGTGCACGGTCTGGGAGCCGCCGCCGCTGACGGGGCGGTAGTCGTCCATGTTGGCGAGGTAGACGGTGCCGCCCGCCCAGGGCTCGCCGTCGCGGTCGAGCACGGTCAGCCGGATGTCGTGCCGGGGCGCTTCGAGGTAGGCGTTGAACGGCAGGGTGACGGTGTCGCGGCCGTCGCGCTCCACCACGACCCCGCCGGCGTAGACGCGCGGCGGCGCCGCGCCGGGGTCGAGCCTGGCCGTGATCGTCTCCTTCTCCCCCGGTGCCACGGTGACCTGGGCCGGGCTGACGGTCAGGAGGTCGCCGGGGGCGTCGTCGCCGTAGACGTCGCGGGCGTTGTCGGAGAGGTCCAGGATCTCGGGCTCGGTGCCGTTGTTGGTGACGGAGAACTCGACGGTGCGCGGCTCGCTGCCGCCGGGGTAGCGGAGGTAGCCGAAGTCGACGTTGCCGCGGTCGAAGGCGAGGGTGTCGGAGACGGCGCCCGGCACGTCGAGCATGCCGGCCCCCGCGTACTGCGACTGCGTCCTGTCCGCCTCCCCGTCCGCGGTGGTCATGAGCGCGGTCTTCACCCGCTCCCAGCTCCAGCCGGGGTGCTTCTCCAGCAGCAGCGCGGCGGCGCCCGCGACATGCGGCGCGGCCTGCGAGGTGCCGTTCATCATCGTGTACGGGTCCGCGGTGCCGCCGCCGGAGCGGGCGCCGGTGATGCCGGTGCCGGGGGCGATCAGGTCGGGCTTGGCGCGGAACGTGGCGCGCGTCGGCCCGACGCTGGAGTAGAACGCCGTCTTGCCGCTCTCCACCGCGGCGCCGACGGTCAGCGCGCTGCGCGCGATGCCCGGCGACTGGATGGAGCCGCCGAACGGGCCCATGTTGCCCGCCGCGGCGACGAAGAGGGTGCCGGTGTCGGCGGTGAGGGCGTCCAGCGCGAGGGCGACCGGGTCGTCGCCGTC
This sequence comes from Streptomyces sp. NPDC004134, assembly GCF_042874195.1. NCBI lineage: Bacteria > Bacillati > Actinomycetota > Actinomycetes > Kitasatosporales > Streptomycetaceae > Streptomyces > Streptomyces sp. NPDC004134. The sequence continues at coordinate 77,738 of NZ_JBIAMS010000032.1, forward strand.
CCCCGGCTGCGCGCCGAGGCTGAGGTTCGCGACCTCGGCGCCCTGCTCGGTGGCCCACTCCATGCCCGCGATGACCCAGGACGACTGCCCGCGGCCCTCGTCGTCCAGCACCCGGGCGTCGAGCAGCCGGGCGCCGTGGGCGACGCCGCGCCGGGCGCCGCCCGCCGCCGCACCGGTGCCGGCGACGATCGAGGCCACGTGCGTCCCGTGTCCTTCGGGGTCGCCGGTGGAGCCGCTGCCGGTGAAGTCCTCGGCGGCGGCGACCTGTCCGCGCAGGTCGGGGTGGTCGGCGTCGATCCCGGTGTCGAGCACCGCGACGTCCACGCCGGCGCCGCTCAGGCCGCTCTCCCACGCCTCGGGGGCGCCGATCATGCCGAGGTTCCAGTCGAGTTCGGCGGCCCGGACCTCGCGGTCGAGCCACACCTTCGTCACCCCGGCCGCGGCCCTGGGTCCTTCGGGGGCGGTGAGCCGTTCGGTGAAGCCGGCGGCGGCGTCCTTGGGCACCTCGACGGCGGTGGCGCCGATGCTGGGCAGCCTGCGGCTGCCGGCCGCCGCGTCGAGCGCGGCCAGCGGGCGGGGGCCGCGGACGATCAGCGGGAGGGTGCCGGTGGCGCCGTCGTCGTAGTCCATCGCTGCCAGGGCGGTGACGTTGAACAGTTCGGCGTCCAGGACGCCGGGCACCAGCCGGGCCACGGCGTCGGGGATGACGTACACGTCGCGTCCCTCGTGCAGGGTCGTGAACGACGTGCTCCCCCCGGTGCCTTCCGCGGGGGTCACGGAGACGGTCGGCCGGCCGTCGGCGACGGGGCCGAGCGTGACGGTGTCGCCCGTCACGAGGGTGATGCCGGTGCCCGGTTCCGCCGCCGGCGCGGCGCGCGCGTCCGGGCCGGACGACGCGGCGGCTGGGGCACCTGGGGCGGCGGTGGTTGCGGTGGCGAATGCCGCCGGGTGTGACACTGACGATTCCGGCAGCGCTGTGGCTAGAGAAGGCACGGAGGCCAGCAACGAGGCGAGGCAGCCGAGCACGGCGGCGCGGACGGGCAGGTAACGCCGGGGCGAACGATGCATGACTCGGGTTGTAACCCGCTCGTCCGGCGCCTAGGAAGCGGTTTCCGTTGGCGACTTGTCGCCATGTCGGCCATTGGCCAGACAGGGCGCACGGCGGCGGGGACCCGTGCGGAAGGAGCGTGAGTGACGATGCTGGAGCCGGCAGGCGTCGAACCGACGGAGGAACGGGTGTACCGGCTGCTGGTCGGGCTGCACGGCGCGGACGCGGAGACGGTGGCCGCGGAGCTGGGCCTCGACCGGCGGCGCGCCGAGTCGCTGCTGACCTCGCTGCAGGAGAAGGGACTGGTCAGCGGCCCTGAGCAACGCCCGGGCAGCGCGGGGCGCTTCGTGCCCGTGGCGCCGGACGTGGCGCTCGGGCCGCGGCTGCTGCGCGGGCAGGAGGCGCTGGAGCGGGCCAGGCGCGGGGTGACCGAGCTGGCCGAGGAGTTCCGGGCGGGCGGCCGCCGCCGCGACGCGCGGCAACTCGTCGAGGTCGTCACGGGCGTGGCGGCGATCCGGCAGCAGATACGGGACCTCGCGTACGGCTCGCGCACGGAGGTACTTGCGCTGTGCAAGGCGGGGCACGTGGCGATGCCGTCGGAGGACAACGACGAGGAGTTCGAGATGCTCGCCAAGGGGGTGCGCTACCGCGTGATCTACGAGCGCGCCCTGCTGGAGCAGCCCGGGATGCTGGGCAACGTCGCCCTGGGCGTCCGCGCGGGCGAGGCGGCGCGGGCGGCGAGCGCGCTGCCGGTGCGGCTGATGATCGCGGACGGGACGCTGGCGCTGTGCCCGCTGGTGCCGAGCGCGGACAGCAGGTTCGGCGAGCCGACGGTGGCGGTGGTACGCAGCAGCGCCCTGCTGGACGCGCTGATCGCGCTCTTCGAGAGCCAGTGGGCGGCGGCGTCGCCGCTGCACGTCACCGGGGCGGGCGAGCTGGCCGGGCTCGGCGAGGGCCCCGGTGCGGCCGGGCCCGCGCTGGCGGAGGACGAGCGCTATCTGCTGTCGCTGGTGGTGGCCGGGCTGGCGGACAAGGCGATCGCGACGCAGCTCGGCATCAGCCAGCGCACGGTCCAGCGCCGGCTGCGGGACATGATGGGCCGCGTGGGCGCCGACACCCGGGCGCAGTTGGTGTGGCAGGCGGCCCGCCGGGACTGGCTGCCGTGACGGCTGCGGCGAGGACGGCCGTGCCCGGCTGAGCGCGGGGGCACGACCCGTGTCCGTACGGCGGACGCACGACGAGGTGCGCCCGTAGGGCAGGCGTGCCCGGACCACGGGCGTGCCCGGACGCCCCGCAGGGGAATGTCCCGGCGGGGCGGCGCACCCGCACCGGTGCGGCCGGATCGCTCCGGCCGCACCGGTGACGGAGGGTGTCACTTCAGCGCGTAGGCCCGCTTCACCGTCTGCTCGACGCTGTTGCCCGCGTCGTCCCACGCCTTCACGCGCAGGGAGACGAAGCCGCCGTCGTCACCCACCGGGGGGTGCCGCAGCAAGACGCGGTAACTGCCGTCCCACCAGGACATCGCCACGGCGTCCTTCCAGGTGGCACCGTCGTCGAAGGAGGCGGAGACCTCCATCCCCTTGATCCGCCGCCCGTCGAGCCCGTCCTGGTGCCGCGCCGTGATGCCGAGCGGCACCAGCCGCCCGCCGGGCGCCGCGCCCCGCGCGTCGGTCGGCACGTCGTAGTCCAACTGCACCAGCGGCAGCAGGTCCTGCTCGCCCGCCGCGGGGCGGCCGGCCGCGAACGACCAACTGGTGCGCGTGCTCACGCCCGTGCGCCACTCGGGGGTGGTCCTGTCGACCGCGAGGTCCAGGCGGTACGTGCCCTTCCCGCCGGTGCCGCCCGCGGGGAACGCGCCCCAGGCCGTGCGGCCCTCGGCCAGCTTCTCGCCGTCCCGGTACAGCGCCGCCGACGACTTGTCCGCCGGGGTGCCGTCCCAGTCGCCGCCGTCCAGGCGGCTGTAGTGGCCCTCCTGGGAGTCGGCGAACTCCGGGATGCGGAGGGTGAGCTGGTCGCCCTCGCGGTACGAGGTCAGCCCCTCCACGCCGCGCGGGATCGCGGGCCGTACCACCGGCGCGAACCAGCTCTCCTCGACCCGCTCGCCCGCCCGGTAGCTGCGGGCCTCCTGGATCATGCCGCCGGCCAGCGGGTTGAAGGTGTCGAAGGTGTAGCGGTGGTGGACGTTGTGGCGCCAGAGGGTGTCGCCGGCGCTCACGTACTCGGTGCGCTCGTGCGGGGTGGGCACGTGCCGCTGGTACTGGTTGACGGCCGTCCCCATCCACGGGCGCCAGCCGAAGCGCTGCTCCTTGGCCCAGGGGTTGCCGCCGGAGTCGCCGTAGCTGGTCTGCACGGTGGCGGTGTTCGAGCCGTTCACCCGGTGCACCACGCGCTCGGGCACCTGCTGCTTCGCCACCTGCATCACGTCGTACATGTACGGGCTGGCGGGCGTGCCGCGCAGGTCGACGGTCGCCCGGCCCCCGGCCAGCGCCGCGCGCAGCCGCTCGCCCACGTCGTACCTGACCATCGCGCCCACCGCGGGCAGCCGGTCGCCGCCGGGCCGCCACACGCTCCAGCCGGGCGAGCCCTCCGGGCAGACGACGATGACGTACTTCGCCCCGGCCGCCGCGGCGCGGCGGACCGCGTCCTCGTCCTGCGGGGTCTCGCCGTCGACCAGCACGGCCGAGCGGGCGAGGTCGGCGCCGCGGTCCGCGAGGGCGGCGAAGTCCGCCTCCGTGCCCGCGCCGGCGTCGACCAGCGGCAGTTGCCGGGTGCCGTCCAGGGCCGGGGAGCGGCCCATCAGGCGTACGGCCTCGATGTCGGCGCGGCCCTGCGTCCCGGGCCCGCGGACCGTGCCGGTGAGCATCGGGGCCTCCAACTGCCAGCGGGAGGAGACCTCGAAGACGCCCTCGCGGGCCTTGGCGGTCGGCGTCACGTACAGCTTGCGGCCGTCGACGCTGAACTCCATGTGCCCGTGGGAGATGCTGCGGTTGCCGAACTCGCGGTGGCTGTAGAAGCTCATGACGGCTTCCTGCACCGCGGGCTTCGGGGTCTCGATCTTCACCTCGTTGGCCTTGCGGGCGTCGAGCACGACGTCCAGGTCGCCGTCGACCTTGAGCTGCGGGTCGACGATGAGGCTGTCGACGCTGCCGCCCGGGATCTTGTCGGAGACCACCGCGTGCAGGAAGTACTCGCCCTCCGGCACCTCGACGGTCAGCGTCCTGCCGTTCGGGATGTACGTGACGACGTCGTAGCGGTCGTCCTCGCCGAAGAGCGTGACGGGGTTGACGAAGGCGGGCTGCCCGGCGCGGTCGATGCCGCGCAGGGTCACGGTGCGGGTGGGTGCCTCGCGGACGGCGCCGATGGTGGTGTGCGCGACGGTGTCGCCCGCGGTGGCGGTGACGTACCCGCCGTAGCGGCCGGGGCGCAGCCCCGCCGGGTCGAGGGTGACCGGGACGGTCGCGGTGCCGCCCGCGGCGATCTCGACGGTGTCGCCGTCCGGCAGCCCCACGGCGTCGGCCGGGACCGGCTCGCCGTTCGCGGCCCGCAGCGAGGCCGCCAGCTCGAGCGTCACGGGCGCGTCGGAGGCGTTGGTGTACGTGACCTCGCGCCGCACCGGCTCGCCGCCCTCGTCGACACCGCCGAAGCCGAGGGTGCCGGTGGCGTACACCTGCTGCGCGTCGGCGCGGGCCGCGTCGACGCGGCCGCCGCCCTGCTCGTACACCGTCAGGTCGTCGTGCCGCTTGGCGGTGCTGACCAGCGCGTCCTTGAGCTGCTGCGCGGTCCAGCCGGGGTGGCGCTGCGCGATCAGCGCGGCGGCGCCGGCGACGTGCGGCGCGGCCATGGAGGTGCCGGAGGCGGCCGTGTAGAGGTCGTCGACGGGCGTGCCCATGGCGGTGCCGGCCGCGCGGGCGGCGACGATGTCCACGCCGGGCGCGGTGATGTCGGGCTTGACGGCGAGGTCGCCGACGCGCGGGCCGCGGCTGGAGAAGCCTGCCAGCGACTCGTCGCGGTCGACGGCGCCCACGGTGAGCGCGGCGTCGGCGGCGCCGGGCGAGCCGACGGTGGCCGAACTGGGGCCGTTGTTGCCGGCCGAGGCGACGAAGAGGGTGCCGGTCTCGGCGGTCAGCCGGTTCAGGCCGAGGCTCAGCGCGTCGGTGCCGTCGGTGGCCCCGTCGGTGCCGAGGCTCATGTTGACCACGTCGGCCCCGGCGCCCGCGGCCCACTCCATGCCGGCGAGCACCTGCGACTCGGAGCCGAAGCCGTCGTCGCCGAGCACCTTGCCGATCAGCAGCCGGGCGCCGGGCGCGACGCCCTTGCGGGAGCCGCCGGAGCCGGCGCCGGTGCCGGCGACGGTGGCCGCGACGTGCGTGCCGTGGCCGAAGGCGTCGCCGGTGGTGGGGCTGTCGGAGAAGTTGCGGGCCTCGTCGACCTTGCCGGCCAGGTCCGGGTGTTCCGCGTCGATGCCGGTGTCCAGCACGGCGACCTTGACGCCCTTGCCGTCGTGGCCGCCCTGCCACACCTCGGGCGCGCCGATCTGCGCCACGCTGCGGTCGAGCGAGGCGCTGACCTTGCGGTCCAGCCAGATGCGCTCGATGCCGCCGGCGAGCTTGGGCCCCGCCGCCGTCCGGGCGTTCTTGCGGTCGTCGTCGACGGCCTCCCAGAGGCGGCCGGCCTTGTCCTTGCCGGCCTCGACGGCACGCGCGTTCAGGCTCGGCAGCGCGGCGCCGGCCTTCGCCCCGGGCAGCTCCGCCGCGTCGGCGCTGCGGGCGCCCTTCGCGTACGACACGATCAGCGGGATCCGCTTGCTGCGCCCGTCGCCGTAGCCCTGCTCGACCAGTTCCGTGATGTTGAACAGGTCGCGGTCCACGGCGCCCGAGCCGACGTAGGGCACCGCGTCGGTGGGGATGACGTGCAGGTCGCCGTCGATTTCGAGCTGCTCGAAGCCGCCGGATCCTTCGGCGCCGTCGCGTGGCGTCACGGTGGCGGCCTGCCGGCCGTCGGGGAAGCGCTCGAGCCGTACACGGTCGCCGGTGACGAGCGTGACGGAGCTGAGCGAGGAGCCGGCCGCCGGGTCCGCGACCTTCGCTCCGCCTGGTGAGGCGGCTGCGTGGGTCGCGGATGGCGCCAGCGTGACCAGGAGCGCGCCCGCGGTGGCGAGCGCCGGCAGCTTTACTCGTCGTAGATGCACGGGGAAAGCTTTCGGTCCTGATGGGCCGGCTGTCACGATCTCTGCCGTGCCGGGCTTGCGACATGTCGCCTGTACGACAACGGGCGCCGGGCCGCGGGCGGGTGGCCGGGCGCCGGGTTCAGCCGGGGCTGTACCAGTTGCCCGGGCCGTGCGCGGCGGGCGCGAAGTGGGCCAGCAGGGCGGCCAGTACGGCCTCCGGGCGCTCGACGGGCGCGAGGTGGCCGGTGCGGGGCAGCTCGACGAGGGCGGCGTCGGCGATGCCGTCGGCCAGGGCGCGGGCGTGCCCGGGCGGGGTGGCCACGTCGTTCCGGCCGGCGACGACGAGGGTGGGCGCGGTGACGCGGGCCAGCTCCGGGCGGAGGTCGAGGGCGGCGAGTACGTCGCAGCAGGCGGCGTACCCGGCCGGTTCCGCGGCGCGCAGGCCGGCGGTCAGGGCCCGTACGGCCGGGTCGCCGCCGGCCGTGAACTCCGGGGTGAACCAGCGCTCCGCGGCGGTGCCGGCGACCGGCTCGGTGCCCTCGGCCCGGACCAGGGCGGCCCGTTCGCGCCACCGGACGGGCGCGCCGAAGCGGGCCGAGGTGCACACCAGGGCGAGCGCGTCGACGCGGCCGGGGTGGCGGGCGGCGAGCCAGGTGCCGACGGCGCCGCCGAGCGAGAGGCCGGCGTAGCGGAACCGGGCGACGCCGAGGGCGTCCACGACGTCGAGGACGAGGCGGGCGAGGTGCGCCACGGTGCCGCCGGCGCCGAGCAGCCAGGACGGCGACCGGCCGTGCCCCGGCAGGTCCCAGCGCACCACGCGGAACACCTGGGCGAGCGCGGGCACTTGGGCGTCCCAGACGGCGGTGGTGGTGCCGAGGGACGGGCCGAGGACCAGCACGGGGCGCCCCTCGGGCCCCTCGACGCGGTGGTGCAGCAGCGGCGCGGCGGTGTCGCGGCGCCCGGCCCCGCGCGCCCGGCGGCCGGTCGCACCGCCGCTCCTCGGCCCGGTCACCTCAGGCCGTCCTCAACGGGGCCCGGGAAGCGCGCTGATGTCGAGGAAGACCGTCTCCTTCTCGCCCTGGAGATGCACGTCGAAGCGGTACGTCCGGTTCTCCCCGGCGCGGGCGAGCAGCGTCGCGCGCAGCTCCCCGGGCAGCGCGGCGACCGGGTCCCCTTCGGGCGGCGGGGCGAGGTAGGCGCGGGTGTACAGGTGGTGGGTCAGGCCGCGGGCGAAGACGCAGACGGCGAGGTACGGCCGCGCCGCCGGCGGCGGCAGCGTCCGTACCGCCCAGTGGCCGTCCGCGTCGGTGGCCACGCGCGCGAAGCCGGTGAAGTCCACGCCGTTGCGGCCCGGGAAGCCGCCGGTCACCGGGTCGCGGCGGAGCGAGCCCGGCCGGCCGGCGAGTCCGCCGCCGGGGTCCGCCTGCCAGCACTCCAGCAGCGCGTCCGGCACGGGCGCGCCGGCGCCGTCGTGGACCACGCCGTGGACGGTGACGGTGTCCGGATGCCCGGCCGGGGCGACGTCGCCGCCGCCGGGGAAGGGCAGCGCGTAGCCGTAGAAGGGGCCCACGGTCTGCGAGGGGGTGGGCTCGGACATCAGGGGCCGGCCTCCCCCGGTTCCGCCCAGGTGGCGGCGGGGCCGTCGAGGACGACGTCCCAGCGGTAGCCGAGGGACCACTCGGGCACGGACAGCGCGTGGTCGTACGCCGCGACCAGCCGCGCGCGGGCGGCGGGGTCGGTGACGGACTGCAGGATGGGGTCGTAGGGGAAGAGCGGATCGCCGGGGAAGTACATCTGGGTCACCAGGCGCTGGGTGAAGGCGCTGCCGAAGAAGGAGAAGTGGAGGTGGGCGGGGCGCCAGGCGTTCTCGTGGTTGCGCCAGGGGTACGCGCCGGGGCGGACGGTGGTGAAGCGGTAGCCGCCGTCGTCGTCGGTGAGGCAGCGGCCGACGCCGGTGAAGTGCGGGTCGAGCGGCGCCGGATGCCGATCGCGCAGGTGCGCGTAGCGGCCGGCGGCGTTGGCCTGCCACAGCTCCACGAGCTGGCGCCGTACGGGCCTGCCCCGCCGGTCCCGCACCCGCCCGGTCACCGTGATCCGCTCCCCCAGCGGCTCGCCCGCATGCTGCCGGGTCAGGTCGCCGTCCAGCTCGGTGACGTCGGTGCTGCCGAAGACCGGGCCGTGCAGTTCTGCGGCGTCGGGGTCGGCGAGGGGCAGCGGCGCCCTGCGCGGGTGGCGCAGGACGGTGCTGCGGTACGGGGCGAAGTCGCGGGCCGGGTGGTGCGGGGCGGGGGCGCCGGCGGCCACCGCTTCGGCGGTGGCGCGCTGGGCGGCGGCGATCTCGTCCGATATCCGGCGCTGCGTCAGGGGTGGTCCGGCGGCCACGGGTGCTGCACCTCCCGGGGGCGAGGCGGCTCCGGCGTGGTTCCCGGCACCGGGTCCGGCGTGCGCCTGGCGCACGAGTGTTCACTTGGGGCTACCCGCCGAGTCTCCGCGCTCACCCCACCGGTGTCAACGCCCCCGCGCCCGGCGGGCCTTACCGCCCCGGCGCGCCTCGTGCTCGCGGTAGAGGTCCTGGAGGAGCGCCACCGCGGCGTGCGTGGCCGGGTGCGGGTCGTGGCGGCGCCAGACGAACCGCACGGCGACCGGCGGCGCGTCGCGTACGGGCCGGTAGACGATGCCGTCGCGGCGGTACTGCGCCACGGTGCTCTCCGGGGTGAGGCCGACGCGGCGGCCGGTGGCGATGTCCGCGAGCCAGTCGTCGACGTCCCGGGTGTGCTCCACCGCCGGCCGGTCCGCCTCCGGCCACATCTCGGCGGTGGTGGTGCCGGTGCGGCGGTCCACCAGGACGGTGCGGTCGCGGATGTCGGCGAGCAGCAGGCTGCGGCGGCGGGCGAAGGGGTCGTCGGCGGCCATCGCGCAGTAGCGGCGCTCGTGGCCGACGACGGCGTGGGCGTAGCGCCGCTCGTCGGCACCGGTGCGGACGATGGCCAGGTCGCAGAGCCCTTCCGCGAGGCCGCCGGTGGCCGAGTTGGTCCGGATCAGATGCAGTTCCACGTCCGGGTGCCGGCCGGCCCAGCGGCGCTGGAACTCCGCGGTGTGCCGTCCCGCCGCCGACCAGGCGTGCCCGATGCGCAGCCGGGTGTGGCCGGTGGTGGCCTCGCCGACGAGGTCGTCCGCCTCGGCGAGCAGGTGCCGCGCGCGGGCGAGCACCTGGACGCCCGCGGTGGTCGGGGTGACGCTCCGGCTGGTGCGGTGGAGCAGCCTGACGCCGAGGATCCGCTCCAGCGCCAGCAGGGTGCGGGAGACCGCGGCCTGGGAGACGCCCAGTTCGATGGCGGCGTCGGTGAAGCTGCCGGTGTCCACGATGGCGACCAGGCAGCGCAGGTGGCGTAGCTCCAGATCCATGACTTCAGCGTATAGAACGCACGGCGCATGCATTTTGCGCATACGAACCGGGCGCGCATGCTCCGTGCCATGACCGTGGAACCGCAGCCCGCCGCCGTCCGCCCGCGCGCCGTGCCGCGGGAGGACGCCCGGCCCGCGGGACGTGCGGCGGGCGTCGCGATGATGCTCGGCAGCGGGCTGTCGAACCAGACCGGCGCCGCCGTCGCCGCGCTGGCGTTCCCCGTCGTCGGCCCGGCCGGGGTGGTCGCCGTACGGCAGTGGGTGGCCGGTGCCGTGCTGCTGGCGGTGGGCCGGCCCCGGATGCGTACGTTCACGCGCGCGCAGTGGTGGCCGGTGCTGGGTCTCGCCGCGGTCTTCGCGGTCATGAACCTGTCCCTGTACACCGCGATCGGCCGGATCGGCCTCGGCCTCGCGGTGACGCTGGAGTTCCTCGGCCCGCTGGCCGTGGCGCTGGCCGCCACCCGCCGCCGCACCGACCTGGCGTGTGCGCTGGCCGCCGGTGCGGCCGTCGCCGTCCTCACCCGCCCGCGCCCCGCCGCCGACTACGCGGGCATCGCGCTCGCCCTGCTCGCCGCCGTCTGCTGGGCCTGCTACATCCTGCTGGGCCGCACCGTCGGCCGCCGGCTGCCCGGCGTCCAGGGGCCGGCGGCGGCAGCGGCCGTCTCCGGCCTCGCGTACGTCCCCGTGGGCGCGGTCGTGCTGGCCCACCGCCCGCCGACCGCCGCGGCCCTCGGCTACGCCGTCACCGCGGGCGTGCTCTCCTCCGCCGTCCCGTTCCTGACCGACCTGCTCACGCTGCGGCGCGTCCCGGCCCGGCTGTTCGGCACGTTCATGAGCGTCAACCCGGTGCTGGCGGCGCTCGTCGGGACGGCCGTGCTCGACCAGCGCCTGGGCCCGTACGAATGGGCGGCGATCGCCGTGATCGTGACCGCGAACGCCGTCGTGGTCACCCGCCGCTGACGGGTGCGCCCCGCCCGCTCCGCGGTGTGCGACGCCTTGGCAGCCGGCCCGTCCGGCGCCATGATCGCCTCCGGCGGCCGGGCCGCGGGCCCGGCCGCCAGGAGTGATGTGCACCAGCGAGAGGAGCGGCTCATGTTTCGCAGGACATCGACGCTCGCGCGCACCGCGCTGCTTGCCGCGGCGGTCGTGATCACCCCGGTCACCGCCCTCGGGGCGGCCGCCGCGCCGCAGCCGGGCGCGGCGGCCGACCGGGCACCGGCCGCCGCGGCCGGTACCCGCACCACCCAGGACCCGAAGGAGTCGGGCGATCCGAACACGAGCGAGAAGGCGCGCGACGTCGTCTTCGCCATCCACGGCGGCGCCGGCACCCTCAGGCGCGAGGACATGACCCCGGAGCTGGAGCGGGAGTACCGCGCCAAGCTCACCGAGGCGGTCCGCACCGGGCAGCGGGCGCTGGCGGACGGGAAGTCCAGCGTCGCGGCCGTCGAGGCGGCGATCAACGTGCTTGAGGACTCGCCGCTGTTCAACGCCGGCAAGGGCGCGGTGTTCACCACCGACGCGGAGAACGAGCTGGACGCCGCCATCATGGACGGCGCCACCCTCGACACCGGCGCGGTCACCGGCGTGACCCACGTCAAGAACCCGATCTCGCTGGCACGGGAGATGATGGAGCACTCCCGGCACGTGCTGATGAGCGGCGAGGGCGCGGAGCGCTTCGCGCAGCACCGCGGCATGGACCTGGTGACCCAGGACTACTTCTTCACCGAGCGGCGCTGGGAGTCCCTGATGGCCGCCAAGAAGGGCGAGTCGGACTTCGACTTCGGCGAGACCGGCACCGTCGGCGCCGTCGGCATCGACGGCAACGGCGACCTGGCCGCCGGCACGTCGACGGGCGGGCTGACGAACAAGCCCGTCGGCCGCGTCGGGGACTCGCCGATCGTCGGCGCGGGCACGTACGCGAAGAACGGCAACATCGCCGCGTCCGCGACCGGCACCGGCGAGTTGTTCATCCGCGAGGCCGTCACGCACACCATCTCGGCGCAGGTCGAGTACCTGGGCCGGTCGGTGTCCAGGGCGGCCGGGGCGGCGATCGACAGGACCGAAGCGCTGGGCGGCGACGACACCGGCGGGGTGATCGCGCTGGACTCCCGCAAGAACCTCGCGTTCACCTTCAACACCTCGGGCATGTACCGGGGTTACGCCACCGCCGACGGCGAGATCGTGGTCAAGATCTTCGCCGACGAGTGACGGTCCGGGCGGCGGGGGCAGGGCTCCCGCCGCCCGCTGCCATGGACCGGCGGGCCGGCGGACGGGCGGACCGGGACGGCCCGGCGCGCCGCGCCGGGCTGCGGACCGTAAGGATCCGGTGCGTCAGCGGCTCGTGCAGCACGGCGTCGGGGCCGGGGCCTCGAACGGGATCAGCGTCTCCGCCGCCGCCGGGATCACCGCGAGCACCAGCCGCCCGTCGAGCCACTGCGGGCGCACGTGCCCGCGGGTGACCATCCGGGCCTCCCACGGCGGCCCGTGCGGCGCGCCGAGCAGCACGACCTGCTCGATCGCCGAGGCGCCCAGCAGTTCCCCTACCGTCATGGTCCCGGTCAGCGCGTCCGCCCCCGGGTACAGCACCGCGCGGCCGACGCTGCGCGAGGCGTGCTCGGCCGCGGCGCGGGCCGCCGCCGCGGCGGCCTCGCCGGGGCCGTGGCGGGTGCCGCCGGGCAGCCCCGCGACGGCGTGGCCGCGCGCGGTGAGCCACCGCCAGGCGGCGGCCGCCTCGGTGGCGCCGGCGAGCGCCAGGGAGACGGCGATCCGGGGCTGTTCGCCGGCGACGAGGTGGGTGCAGCCGTACGCGGTGCGCGGCAGCCGCAGTTCGCCGGCGAGCGCGTGCAGCAGGTGGTCCGCGTCGTGCAGCTCGGTCAGTCCGGGGTCGGCGCCGAGGACGTAGGCGCCGCTCATGCGCGCCGGCGGGTCGCGGTACGGGCGGCGGGCCGTGCGCCCAGCCGGCGGTGGTCGCGGTGACGGTGTCCGTGGCCCATGACGCCCTCCCAGTCGAGCCGGGTGCCGCGTCCTGACGCGGCGGCTGCTGCCGAGGGTCGGGCCGCAAGATGAACTCCGCGCGACCCGGCGGTGATCCCCGAAGGGCCGTACGGCGGCGGCTTCGAGGGCAGCCCGCGGTACGCCACCCGACCGGGGAACACGCCGCCGGGAGGCCCGCGACCGCGGATCGCCTCAGCCCTCCACGGCGTCCAGCAGCCCCAGGTCCGGCGGTACCAGGGCCGTCGCCGCCACCAGGTCCGTCAGCAGCCGGTGGTCCGGAGGGCAGCCCTGCGGCTCCGGCGGCTCCCCGTCCCGTACCGCCGGCAACGGCCCGGCCGCGCGCGGCATCCGGCGGCGCACGTCCTCCACCCGGCGGGCGACCTCCGCCGCGTCCCAGCGCTCCCCCGGCCGCAGGAACGCCATCACCTGGGCCGTCTGCCGGTACGGCAGCGGGCGCGGGTCCGGCTCGTGGCGCAGATACCGCTGCCCCAGCACCACCAGCACCAGCCGCTCGTCGTCCGACAGCGCCCACGCCGCGGACGGCGGCGCCCCCGCGAGACCCCCCGGACGCACCGGTTCCGGGCGGACCACGTACAGCTCCACGAGGTGTTCGCGGAAGCCGGAGCCCTTGACGAACACCGGCGTGTACCCCGCGGTCAGCGGCAACCGGTCCGAGCCCGGCGGCAGCAGCCGGCCGCGCGGCAGCCGCAGCGCCTGCTGCCCGGTGTTGCGCAGCGTCCAGCCGCCCTCCAGGCATGTCAGCTCGCCGTGCCGCCGGCTCACGCCCTGGTCGCGCCCGCCCACGGACAACTCGACGTCCCCGCCGGCGCCTTCGTCCCCGGGACCGCGCCCGAACCTGACGGTCAGCCCGGGCAGCGGCGCCACCTCTATGCCGTCGGTGGCCGAGCGCGCGTGCAGCGTGCCCGGCCGACCGGGCGCCACGCCGCGGGCCAGGCTGTCGCGCCCGCTCATCCCCGGCGTCCTCGGATACGGTCCATCGCAGGTCCCCTCGGCCGCGGCCGGCTGCTGCCGACGCCCCACGGTGCTCCCTGCCTCCGGGGACCCCTCCCCGCCACCGGTCACGGGCCCCGCGTGGCGCGCGGGCCGTGGCGGGCTCAGATCCTCGGCAGCTCTCCCGCGGCCGTCTCGGCGAGCCGCGTGGCCATCGCGCACAGCTCGTCAGGCGACTCGTCGTCGCCGTCGAGGGTGAGGTAGAGCAGTTCGACGGCCTTCTGGCCGTTCTCGTCGGGGTACTCGCGGTACTCGACCCGTACGGTGCAGGTGTCCTCGCCGTCGTACTCCGGGGAGACGACCGTGTCGCGGCCCGCCAGCATGGTCACCCTGCCGTCCTCGCCGCTGAGCGGCTGGTCGCGGTCGTAGCGCAACTGGACCTCTATGTCGCGCGTGGTGCTGTACCAGTCGCAGTCCCAGTTGCCGAAGCCCACGTCGGGGTCGCCGGCGTCGATGCCGGGAACGATCTCCAGCGCCCGGGCGTCGAGGAGCCGGCAGGCGTCCAGCCACAGCAGCGAGACGTCCGGCGCCGGCGGGTCGCGGCGCGGCACGGTGCGCTTCTCGGCGCGGGCCTTGCCCAGCGTCTGGGTGGCGGTCCTGGCGGCGATGTCGGCCATGTCGCACAGGGTGCCGAGGCCGCCGTAGTCCCGGGCGGCCCCGCCGTCGACGTAGATCCAGATGCTGACGTCGCGGTCCGCCTCGTCCGGCAGGACGAGGGCCCGCGCGCACTCGTCGCCCTGCTGCGGCTCCTCGATGATGCCGATGCCGCCGAAGGTACGCACCGGGGCCGGCGACTCGGGCGCGGGCCCGGAGTCGAACTCGACCTGGACGTCGATGTGCTCGCCCTCCTCGCCCTGCGGGTAGACCAGCACGTCGCAGCGGTCGAAGTTGCCGTAGTCGCGGTCCCGCTCCACGTACGTGCCGAACCGGGCGAACTCGCCGGGGTCGGTCAGCGCGCAGGGGTCCATGGTGCGCTGGTCGCCGATGACCGAGCCGGCGTTCGGTTTCCCCTCGCCCGGCGTGCCGCCCGGCGCGTCGTCGCGGTCGGGGACGAGCCACCAGAACAGGGCGCCGGCCACGGCCGCCGCCGCCAGCGCGGTACCGGCCGCGGCGGTCGCCCGCGGGTACCGGCGCGGGGCGCCGGGGAAGCCGAAACCGCGCGCCCGACTGCGCTGCCCGGCGGCCTCCTCCAGCAACCGGCGTGCCTCGGCCGCGTCGGGACGCCGGTCGGCCCGGCGGCGGAGCATCACTTCGAGCGGCGCGGCGAGCGGCCCGGTGTCGCGCTCGCGGCGCAGCACGCCCTGGCTGACCTTCCACTCCCGCAGGGTGGACTCGTCCTCCTCGCCGTCGTCCTCGTCGTGGGGGACGCCGGTCACGGCCTTGTAGAGCATCGCCGCGAGGGAGTACACGTCCGAGCGGGGCACGGGCGAGCCGTTGACGACCTCGGGGGCGGCGTAGTCGGGGGTGTAACTGAGCGGGCGGTCGGGCGAGATGGTCTCGTTGCTGCCGGTGCGCTGGGCGGAGTCGAAGTCCGTGAGCTTGGGCGTGCCGTCGTCGGTGATGACGACGTTGGCGGGCTTGACGTCGCAGTGGACGACGCCGTTGGCGTGCAGCGCCGCGAGCGCCGACGCGATCTGCGCCCCGATCCGGGCCGCCTTCTCCGGCGCCATCCTGGGCCGCTTCTCCAGGCTGCCGCCGGTGACGTGCTCCATCACCAGCCAGCAGCCGGCGTCCGGACCCGACTCGATGAACTCCACGCCGTAGAGCGTGACCACGTGCGGGTGGGTGGCCTTCGCCTGGGCCCGGGCCACGCCGAGCAGCCGGGGGCGCTCGCCGATGGCCCCGCCGCGCTTGAGCACGACCGTGCGGCCCAGTTGCTCGTCCGCGGCGAACCACACCTCGCCGCGCCCCTCGTCACCGATCAGCTCTTCGAGCCGGTAGCGGTCGCCGACAAGCTGACCCACGCGCACCGCGACTCCTTTCGCCCGTCTGCAGGGCGAAATTTATCGGCTGCGCACGGCGCCGGCACGCCGTCTTCACGACTTCCCCGCGTCAGCCGCGCGGAAGCGGCGAACACCGCGCTCAGCTTGAGAAATAGTCGTCCAGGAGTTCGAGATCGGGCGGCACCAGGGTGGTGGATTCCACCAGTCCGCGCAGCAGGTTGTGCTTCAGGACGCTGTCGCTCGGGCCGCCGCCGTCGTCGCCCCGGGTCACCTGGTACGGGAAGCCGCCGCGCGCCAGCCGCCGGCGCACGTCCTCCACCCGGTGCTCGATGACGCGCTTGGTGATCCCCTCCGCGCCGGGCAGGAAGGCCAGCAGCTCGGCCGCCTGCCGGTACGACAGCGGGCGCGGATCCGACTCGTACTGCAGGTACTGCTGGCCGAGGACGACGAGCACCAGCCGCTCCTCCCCGGAGAGCTTCCAGCGCTTGGGCGGCAGCGTCTCGGCCCGGTGCCGCGGCACCCGGCCGTCCTCGCCCGCGTCGGTGACGTACAGCTCGACGAGGTGCTCGCGGTGCCCCGAGCCCTTGACGAACAGCGGCGTGTAGCCGGGGGCGAGGGGGATCGGCTCGGTGCTCAGGTGCATGAGCCGGCCGCTGGGCAGCCGGACGAGCTGCTGCCCGGTGTTCCGCAGCCACCAGGTGCTGCGCTGGTACGACAGCTCGCCGTGCCGGCGGCTGACGCGCAGGTCGTCCTCGCCGACGCACAGGTCGACCTCGTCCTTGTCGCGCCCGAAGCGCACGACGCGCTCGGCGCCGGGCGGCACCCGGATACCGCCGGCGACGCTGCGGGCGTGCAGGGTGCCGGGAGGCGACGGCGCCGCGCCGCGCGCCAGGCTCTCTCGCAGGGTCATCGCCGGCCTCCGGAGCTCGTGACGGTACGTGCCCCACCAGTGTCCCGCCCGGCCCGGGGACCGGTCCCCGAAGCGGGAAACCGGCCCGGCCCGCCGGTGGTTCAGCCCGGCAGCGCCTGGTGCAGCAGCTCCTGGAGGCGCAGGCCGCGGCGGGCGTCGAGGGCGCCGGGGCGGCCGGCGCGGACGGCGGCGGCGAACTCGCGGCGCAGCACGGGCCAGCACTCCTCGTGGTCGAGTCCCGCGGTGTCGTAGACGAGTGCGTCGCCGGGGCCGAACAGCTCGACGCGGGTGCGGGCGGCGGGCAGCCGGACGCTGCCGGACAGCGACGCCTGGCTGACGGCGCCGTTCTCGTGCTCGCAGGTCAGCTCGATCCAGCGGCGCGGGTCGCCGGTGCCGCGGACGGCGGCGACGGGGCCGACGGCGGCGTCGAGGAGGTCGAGCAGGTGCGGGCCGAGGTCGAGCAGGGCGCCGTGCTCCAGCCGCCAGGCGGTGGCGAACTCGCCGCCGAGGAAGGCGCCGTGGAGGTAACAGGAGCGGGCGCCGGTGACGTCCGCGGCGGCGGCGCGGCGCAGGAAGTCGCGGGTGGCGGGGTGGTACCGCTTGGTGAGGACGAGCTGCGAGACGACGCCGTGCTCGGCGACCGCGGCGGCGACGGCGCGGGCGGCGCCGAGGTCGCTGCCGAGCGGCTTCTCCAGCAGCAGCGCCCTGCCCGCGGCGGCGGCACGTACGGCCAGCCCGGCCTGGACCGCGGGCGGCACGGCGAAGGCGACGGCCTCGCAGCCGTCGAGCAGTTCGGCGAAGGAGCCGGCGACCGCGGCACCGTACGGCGCGGCCGCCTCGGCGGCGGCCTCCGGGCGGCGGGCCCAGACGGCGGTCAGCTCGGTCTCGGGCCCGGCGGCGAGCATCCGGGCGTGCATGGCGCGGGCCCAGGGTCCGGCGCCGGCGAGCCCGACCCGTACCGGCGGCGCCGGAGCCTGCGCGCCGGCCGTCATCGCGCCCGGCTTCCGCTGCGGGCCGCCAGCCGTTCGTCCGCGCGTCCCGGCGCGTACAGGTGCTCCACCACCAGCGCCCCCGCCCCCGCGAGCCCCGCGGCGTCGCCCAGTCCGGGCGTGACGACCTGGAGGTGCGCGGTGGTGCGCGGCATCGCGCGCTGGTACAGCAACTCCCGTACGCCGGTGAGGAAGGGCGTGCCGGCGAGGTCGCCGACGATCATGAGCACGCCGGGGTTGAGCAGCGTGACGACCGTGGCCAGCACCTCGCCCACCCGCATCCCCGCCTCGCGCGCGAGCCGCACCGCGTCGGGCTGCCCGGCGGCCAGCAGGTCGCGCACGTCGGAGCCGGAGGTGGCGGGCACGCCCAGCTCGGTGAGCCGGCCGGCCAGCGCCCGGCCGCTGGCGACGGCGGCGAGGCAGCCGTACGAGCCGCAGGCGCAGAGGGCGTCCATCCCGTCGTGCAGCCGTACGTGCCCGATGTCGCCCGCGCCGCCGTCGATGCCCCGGTAGATGCGGCCGTCGACGACGACGCCGGCGCCGATGCCGGTGGAGACCTTGACGAGCACGAAGGCCGCGCAGCCGGCGTACCCGGCGCGCTGCTCCGCGTACGCCAGGAGGTTGGCGTCGTTGTCCACGAGCACCGGCACGTCCTCGGGGCCCTCCGCGTGCTTGGCGAAGGACCGGCGCATGTGGTCCTGGATCGGGTAGCCGTCCCAGCCGGGCATGATGGGCGGCTGCACGACGAGCCCGGTGTCGAAGTCCACCGGGCCCGGCACCGAGATGCCGATGCCGCACACCTCGTCCGCGCTGCGCCCGGCCTCGGCGAGCAGCGGGCCGAACCAGCGCCCCAGCTCGTCCAGGACCGGCTCGGGCCCGTCGCCGACGCGCAGTTCGCCGGTGCGCTCGGCGAGCGGCCGGCCGGCGAGGTCGAGGACGGCGGCGCGGCCGTGCCGGGTCTGCAGGTCGGCGGCGAGCACGACGGCGTGCCCGGTGTCGAACTCCAGTTGCACGGAGGGCCGGCCGCCGGTCGAGACGCCGGCGGCACCGCGCAGCCAGCCGGCGGCCTGGAGTGCGTCGAGCCGGCCCGCGACGGTCGAGCGGGACAGTCCCGTGGCCTCCTGGAGCGCGGCCCGGGTCGTGGCCTCGCCGGTGCGGATGAGCTGGAGCAACTGCCCCGCGCTGGCCTGGTTGCGCATACGTCGTCCCTCCGCTCAGCCCTTGTCGGCGCCGCTGGTCAGGCCCTCGGTGAGGAGCCGTTCCGCGGCGAAGAACAGCAGTACCACGGGGATGGTGAGGACCACGGAACCGGCCATGAGCACGGTCTTGGAGACCTCGATGCCGTTGGAGAGCTGCGCCAGGCCGAGGGAGACGGTCCAGCTCTCCGGCGCGGCGGCGAGGAAGAGCAGGGCGAACAGGAACTCGTTCCAGGCGATCATGAAGACGTACAGCCCGGTGGCCATCAGCGAGGGCGCGGCCAGCGGCAGCACCACCTTGCGCAGCGTCTGCACCCTGCTGCAGCCGTCGAGCGCCGCCGCCTCCTCGATGGAGGCCGGGATGGTGACGAGGTAGTTCTTCAGCATGTAGATGGAGACTGGCACGGTCTGGGCCACGTACACGATCGCCAGGCCCACGAGGCTGCCGGACAGGCCCATCCGCGCGAACATCACGAACAGCGGGACGGCGAGCAGCGTGGCCGGGAACAGGTAGACGGCCAGGAACATGGCGCTGACCTGGCGGCTGCCGAAGAACTTCAGCCTGCTGACGGCGTACGAACCGGGCACGGCGGCGGCGAGGGTGAGGACCACGGTGCCGAGCGACACCAGCGCCGAGTTGAGCATCAGCTTCAGGAAGCCCTGGCCGCCGTCCTCGGTGGGCTTGAGCACGTCCCGGTACGTCGCGGTCGTCAGCTCCTTGGCCGACACCCACATCGACCCGGGGTCGACCAGCAGGGAGTCGATGGGCTTCAGCGACAGCACGACCATGTAGTAGAAGGGGACCAGCGTGATCAGCGCCAGGAACGCGATCACCACCCAGCGGAGCGTGCCGAAGAGGCGGTCCTCGAACTGCGCGCGCGTCATCACGCCTCCTCCTGGACCCGCTTGGCGAAGAACTTGAAGTAGACGCCCAGCAGCACCGTCAGCACGGCCGCCAGGACGAGCGCCTGGGCCGCGGCGGCGCCCACGTCGAAGCGCGAGGTGAGGAAGTCGTAGACGCGCACGGCGGCGACGTCGGTGCCGGCGCCGCCGCCGGTGAGCAGGTAGACGTCGTCGAACTTGTTGAACGTCATGATGAAGCGCAGCACGCACAGCAGCGCGATCACGGGCATGAGCTGCGGCAGCAGGACGTGCCGGAAGCGCTGCGAGACCGTGGCGCCGTCCACGGTGGCGGCCTCCTCCAGGGTGTCGGGCACGGCCTGCAGCCGGGCGAGGAGGAAGAGGAACGCGAAGGGGAAGTACCGCCATATCTCGAAGGCGATGACGGTGAGCAGGGCCAGGGGTATGTCGAAGTGCCAGCCCAGCAGGCCGACCTCGTACTGCCGGGTGGACAGGAACGCGATCGGGTCGTCCCAGCCGAAGGCGTCCCTGCCCCACTCGTTGACCACGCCGTACTGCGGGCTCAGCGCCACCTCCCAGACGAACGCGACGGCGACGACGGGCGCGACGTACGGCAGCAGCATCGAGCCGCGCAGCAGGCCGCGGCCGCGGAAGGGGCGGCGCAGCGCGAGGGCGGCGACGAGGCCGAGCAGCACGGAGCCCGCGGTGGCGCCGACGGTGTAGACGAGGGTGGTGCCGAGGCTGGACCAGAAGCCGGCCGAGGCGAAGACGTCGGAGAAGTTCTCCAGCGACCAGTTGCCGAACAGCCCCATGCCCTGGATGTCGACGAGCTTGGCGTCCTGGAAGGCCAGCAGGACCGTCCAGAGGATCGGGACGATCACGACGACCAGCACCACCAGGAACGTGGGGCTGACGAAGGCCAGGCCGGCGCGGTTCTCGCGGCGGCTCGCGGTCATGGGGCGGCGGGCGCGCGGCCGGCCGCCCGCGGGCGGGCGGGGGTCCGCGGAGTTCGCCGCGGGACGGCTGTCGATCGTGGTCATGTGCGGTTTCCTCGGTGAGGGTTCCTCGGGGGGAGAGGGGCCGGCCGGTCAGTCAAGGGACGTCTTCAGCGCGTCGACCTCTTCGTACGCCTCGCGCGCGGCCTCCCCGGGACTCGTCTGTCCCGAGGTCATCGCGCCGACGGCCTTGGCGACGGGCAGCTCGCCGTTGGTGGCGCCGACGAGCGCGCCCTCGCCCTGGTCGATGCCCCACCGCTTCATGTCGCCGACGCCGGCGACGAGCTGGTCGAGCAGTTCGGGGGAGAAGACCTCCTCCATGGACTTCCTGGTGTCGACGCCCATGTCGCTGGCGCGCCAGGCGTCGAGGTAGCGCTCGGACTGCCCGGGGGTGCCGGTGCGGACCGGGATCTTGCCCTCGGGCGCCATGCCGAACCAGTCCTCGTAGCCGGCGCTCATCATGTACTCGATGAACTGGGTGGAGGCTTCGGTCTCGGCGGTCTTGGTGGCGAGCCAGGAGGTGATCTCGCCGAACTGGGCGGGGTCCTTGCCGCCGGGGCCCTGGAGCGAGGTGACGATGCCGCTGTTCGCGGCCAGGAACCCGGGGTCGTCCTTGCACTCGGCGCAGCTCGGCATGGCGTCGTTGCGCAGCCCGGCCAGCTCGTCCAGGAGGAACGAGGACCAGACGATCATGCTCGACTGGCCGGCGAAGTAGGTGGCCCGGGTGGTGTCGACGGTCTGCAGCCCGGGCGGGCCGTAGCGGCGGGCGAGGGAGTCGTACGTCTCGAAGGCGGTGCGGCAGCGGTCGGAGTCCAGGCCGATGCCGCCGTCGCCGTCGACGAGGTCGCAGCCGTTGGCCAGGGCGAGGTCCTCGAAGCTCTGCTGCGTGAAGACGTCGGCGGGGTCGGTGGCGACGGATATCCCGTCGCGGCCCCTGACGTCCAGCGTCTCGGCGGCCTTCAGCAGGCTCGCGTAGTCGTCGGGGACGTCGAGACCGGCCTCGCGGAACAGGTCCTGGCGGTACGCGACGATCTGCACCCAGGCGTCGGAGGGCACCCCGAGCCGGGTGCCGCCGTCGGCGGTCAGGCGCAGCCCGTTGGCGTCGAAGGTGTCCTCGCCGAGCCGGTCGACGACCTCGGCGGGGATGCGGGTGTTCAGCAGTTCGTTGCTGTACATCTGCCATGCCTGGCCGAGCGGTACGGCGCCGATCACGTCGGGCAGGTCGCCGGCGGCGGCGGCCGACATGATGAGCTGCGGGAGCTGGTTCTCGTCCACGCCGACCAGCTCGACCTGGACGCCGGTTTCGTCCTCGAAGCGGTCGATGACCTTCTGGGTGCTGGCGATGCGGTCGGTCAGGCTCTCCTCCGACCACACGGTGATCTTCCGGTCGGGCTTGCCCGGACCGGAGGCGCCGGTGGCGCAGCCGGCGAGCACACCCATGGCGAGGGTGCCCGCGAGCAGGGCCGAGATCCGCGACCGCCGGGTCCACGTGCGCATGTTCTGATCCTTTGACTGTTCCTTGGATCGACTTAAGCGTTGGCGGACTGCATCTCACCACTACTTTTTCATGTTGACAAGACATAAGTCTGAGATATCTTCGACGCAAGTCGTTAACAGCCGTGCCCCCGATATGCCCAACCGGAGCACCCACCGTGGAACGCGTCGTCCAGTTCACCGCCCCCCGCCAGGTCGAGGTCGCCGAGCACGAGAGCGCCCCGCTGCCCCCGGGCCACCTGCGGGTCCGCACCCGGTACTCCGGCATCTCCGCCGGTACCGAACTCACCGCCTACCGGGGCACGAACCCGTATCTGACCCGCTCCTGGGACCCGGCGGCCCGGCTGTTCCGCGAGGACGCGGCGGGGCTTTCGTATCCGGTCGCCGGCTGGGGCTACTCCGAGGTCGGCGAGGTCACCGAGGTCTCCCCCGAACTGGCCGGCACCCCCGGCCTGCCCGCGGCAGGCGACCTGGTCTGGGGCATCTGGGGCCACCGCAGCGAGGGCGTCGTCCCCGCGGAGCGGATGGCCGGGCACACGCTGCCCGCCGGGCTGGACCCGCTCGCCGGGTCCTTCGCCAGGGTCGGAGCGATTGCATACAACGCGGTCCTCGCCGCGGGCATCCACGTCGGCGAGGACGTCGCCGTCTTCGGGCAGGGCGTCATCGGGCTGCTCGCCACCCGGCTCGCCGCGCTCAACGGCGGCACCGTGACCGCCGTGGACGCCCTCGGCACCCGGCTGGAGCGGGCCGCGGAGCACGGCGCGGCCCGTACGCTCAACGCCCGCACCGACGCCGTCGCCGAGGAGATCAGGGCGGCGACCGAGGGACGGGGCGCCGACGTGGCCATCGAGATCAGCGGTGCGTACGCGGCGCTGCACGAGGCCGTCCGCTCCGTCGTCGCCGACGGCCGGGTGGTGGCCGCCGGCTTCTACCAGGGCGACGCGGTGGGGCTCCGGCTCGGCGACGAGTTCCACCACAACCGGGTCCGGCTCGTCTGCTCCCAGATCGGCGGCGTCCCGCCGGAGCTGGCCGGGCGGTGGGACCAGCAGCGGCTGCAGCAGACGTTCCTGCGGCTCGTCGCCGACGGCCGCGTCGAGGTGCTGCCGCTGGTCAGCCACGTGGTGCCGGCGGCGGACGCGGCGGACGCGTACGCCCTGCTCGACGAGCGGCCAGAAGCCGCCCTCCAGGTCGTGCTGGAGTTCTGAGACCGCCGTGCCCGACCCCGCACCCCGCTCCGCGCACCCGCGCACACCCCCCGGCAGAAAGGCCGACCGCCCCGCCATGTTCTCCCTCGCGGCCCAGGAACAACTGCTGCCCGGCGACACCCTCCAGCAGAAGTGGGAGTTCGCGCAGGCCGCCGGCTACGACGGCATCGAGCTGCGCGCCCAGGGCGACCTGCGCTTCGCCGCCCGGCTGCCCGAGCTGAAGCGCGCGCTCGCCGACGGCGTCGTCATGCCCACCGTCTGCGTGGAAATGCTGCACTTCTTCGGCGACTTCGACGCCGGGCGGCGCCGCGACGCGGTGGCGCAGATGAAGTCGCAGCTCTCGGTGATCGCCGAGATCGGCGGCGTCGGCGCGCAGACGCCCGCGTCGTACGGGATGTTCTCCCGCCGGCTGCCGCCCTTCACCCCGCCGCGCGACGAGGCGGGCGACCGCGCCGTGCTGCTCGACGGGCTGGCCGAACTGGGCGAGCACGCGCGCCGCGAGGGCGTCGCGCTCTTCCTGGAGCCGCTGAACCGCTACGAGGACCACATGGTCAACCGGCTGGCGCAGGCCACCGAACTCATCCGCGCCGCCGGCCTGGACAGCGTGCGCATCGGCATCGACAGCTACCACATGAACATCGAGGAGACCGACCCCGCCGCCGCGATCCTCGACAACGCCCCCTGGATCGGGCACGCGCAGGTCTCCGACTCCAACCGCTTCCAGCCGGGCGCCGGCCATCTCGACTGGCCCGCCTGGCTCGGCGCGCTCCGTGCCGCCGGCTACACCGGCTGGCTCGCCGCCGAGTGCCGGCTGACCGGCGACCCGGCGGCGGCCGTCGCCGCCGTGCCCGGGTTCCTGCGCAGGGCCGGCGCATGACGGCGGCGGCCGCGGAGGGGCGGGGCGCCACGGCGCTGACGGCGGCGCCGGGCGACGGGACGGGCGCCGGGGGGTCCTGGCCCGTACGCGCGGACGATCCGTGGCGGTCCGCGGCGGCGGTGCTGCTGGGCAACTGGACCGGGACCTCCACCGTGCCCTCGCGCACGCTGTACCCGCACCAGTGGAGCTGGGACTCGGCGTTCGTCGCGATCGGGCTGCGGCACCTGTCGCCGCGGCGGGCACAGCGGGAACTGGAGATGCTGCTCGGCGCCCAGTGGGGCGACGGCCGCATCCCGCACATCGTCTTCAACCCGGCCGTGCCGCACGCCGCCTACTTCCCCGGCCCGGACTTCTGGCGCTCGGCGGGCTCCCCCGCCGGCGCCGGGGGCGGGGCCGCCGGTCCGGGCGCGGGGGCCCGGGCCGGCGCCCCGGCGCACACCCAGACCTCCGGCATCGTGCAGCCGCCGGTGCACGCGCTCGCGGCGCTGCTGGTGCACCGGGCGGACCCGGCGGCCTCCGCGCGCCGCGGCTTCCTGGCCCGCGTGTACCCGCGGCTGCTCGCCTGGCACCGCTACCTCACCGAGGACCGCGACCTGGGCGGCGCCGGGCTGGCCGCGATCGTCCACCCGTGGGAGTCCGGGATGGACAACAGCCCCTGCTGGGACGGCCCGCTGGCCCGGATCGAGCCGGCCCCTGCGGCGTCGTTCCGCCGCGCCGACCTCGACCACGGCGATCCGGCGGACCGGCCGACCGACCTCGACTACGGGCGGTACGTACGGCTCGCCGCCGACTACCGCGACGCGGGCTACGCGGACGCGGGGGTGCGGCACGGCTTCGCCGTCGAGGACCCGTGCGTGAACGCGCTGCTGATCGCCTCGGAGGAGGCGATGGCGGAGATCGCGGCGGAGCTGGGCGCCGACCCGGGCGGCCACCGGGAGCGGGCCGCGCGGCTGACGGAGGCGCTGGTGGCCCGGCTGTGGGACGCGGACGCGGGCATCTTCCGCAGCCGCGACCTGCGGGCGGACCGGGCCGTCGAGGAGTACGGCGTCGCCGGGCTGACCCCGCTGCTCGCCTCCGGGCTGCCGCCCGCGGTGGCGCGGACGCTGCGGGACACCCTGGCGGGCGCGCACTTCCGGCTCGGGGAGCTGCCGCTGGTCGCGTCGTACGACCTTCAGGGCGGGGCGTTCGACCGCACCCGGTACTGGCGCGGCCCGGCGTGGTTCAACACGGCCTGGCTGCTGGAGCGCGGCCTGCGCGGGCACGGCGCCGCCGCGACGGCGGACGCGCTGCGGCACGCGGTGCTCACCGGGGCGGCGGCGTCGGGGTTCGCGGAGTACGTGGACCCCCTGACGGGCGCGGCCAGGGGCGCGCGGGGCTTCAGTTGGACGGCGGCGCTGGCGCTGGACCTGGCGTCGGCCGGCGGACAGTGGCCGGAGGCGGGCGCGCGATGAGCGACGGACGCGTCCTGCTCGCACGCGACGGTACGTTCGCGGCGCTCACCCGGGGCGGCGGCGTCACCGGCAGCCGCGGTGCGTCCCCCGACGGGCTGTTCCGCCACGACGCCCGGCACCTGAGCCGCTGGCGGCTGACCGTCGACGGCGCGGAACCCGCGGTCCTCACCCCGGCCCGCGACAGCGCGGTCCCGGCCACGAGCGTCCTCACCCCGCCGGCCGGCCGCGACGCCCCGGCCCCGTACACGGTCTTCCGCGAACAGGCCGTGGCCTCCGGCCTCCTGCTCGAACGCCTCCGCCTGGTCAGCAACAGCCCGGACCCGGTGACGGCCCGGCTTGAGCTGCTGGCGGACGCGGACTTCGCGGACCAGTTCGAGCTGCGGTCGGACGGCCGCACGTACCCCCGCCTGCCGGAGGCGGCCCGGGAGGCCGGGGAGCGGCCGGACGGCGTGGAGTTCACGTACCGCCGCGGCGAGGGATGGCTGTCCCGTACGACGGTGAGGTGCGACCCGCCGCCGGCCGAGGTGACGCCCGCGGAGCACGGCACCGGCACCGCCCGGCGGCTCGGGTGGACGCTGACCCTCCCGCCGCACGGCGCCGCGGAGCTGGTGCTGCGCGTCGAGGCCCGTCCGCACGGCGCACCGGCCGTCGCGGACGCGGCGACCCCGGCGCAGGCCGCCGCCGGACTCCGTGCCGCCACCGACGCGTTCGCCCACCCGCCGGTGGAAGCGGACACCGCCGCCCTCTCCCCCGCCGAGCGCGCCGCGCTCGGGCGCGCCTGCGCGCAGGGGCTCGCCGACCTCGCGCTGCTGCGCGTGCCCGCCGCCGGGCCCCGCGGCGAAGAACTCCGCGTGCCGGGCGCGGGGATTCCGTGGTTCCTCACGCTCTTCGGCCGCGACTCCCTGCTGACCTCCCTCTTCGCGCTGCCCTACCGTCCCGCCCTCGCCCACGACACCCTCCTCGCCCTCGCCGCCACCCAGGGCACCCGGCACGACGCCTTCTCCGCCGAGCAGCCGGGACGCCTCGCGCACGAGGTGCGCCACGGTGAGCTGGCCGCCTTCCGGCAGGTGCCGTACGGGCGTTACTACGGCTCCGTCGACGTCACCCCCCTCTTCCTCGTCCTGCTCCAGGCGTACGCCGGGGCCACCGCGGACACCGCGCTCGCCGCGCGGCTGGAGCCGCAGGCGCGGGCCGCCGTGGAGTGGATGGTGGGCGACGGCGGGCTGGCCGAGCGGGGGTGGCTGGTCTACACGCCCGATCCCGGCGGTCTGGTCAACCAGAACTGGAAGGACTCCGCGGGCGCGATCTGCTTCGCGGACGGCACCCAGGCCGAGGGGCCGATCGCCGTCGCCGAGGCGCAGGGCTACGCGTACGACGCCCTCGTCCGCACCGCGCGGCTCGCCCGCGGCGTCTGGGGCGACGCGGCCTACGCCGACCGCCTCGACGCCCTCGCCGCCGGGTTGCGCGACCGCTTCCACCGCGACTTCTGGCTTCCCGCCCAGGACTTCCCGGCGCTGGCGCTCGACGGCCGCGGGCGGCAGGCGGACGCGCTCGCCTCGGACGCCGGCCACCTGCTGTGGTCCGGGATCCTGGACCGGGACCGCGGGGAGCGCACCGGGCGGCGGCTGCTCGCCGGCGACTTCTTCTCCGGCTGGGCCGTGCGTACGCTGGCGGCCGGTCAACGGCCCTACCACCCGCTGTCGTACCATCGCGGGAGCTGCTGGCCGCATGACAACGCCGTCATCGCCCTCGGCCTGGCCCGCTACGGGCTCGGCGCGGAGGTCCGCACGCTGACCCGGGGGCTCCTGGCCACCGCGGAGGCGCACGGCTGGCGGCTGCCGGAGGTGCTGGCCGGTTACGCACGCAGCGACCACCCGGCACCCGTACCGTATCCACACGCCTGCTCCCCGCAGGCGTGGGCGGCTGCCACGCCGCTGGCGCTGCTCACCGCAGTCTCCGGGGGCGGCGGAACCTGACGCCCGCCGCCTCCGGTCCCCCACTTCCGCGCCCCGCCCGTGCCGGACGCCGCGCCCCGCGTACCGGCGGGGCGCGGCCTCGCTTGCCGACCGGGTCGCCGGGGCGCTCGGCGCCCGGCGGTCACTCCTCTTCCTCCGCGTCCTCCTCCGCCAGCATCGCCCGCGCCCGCGCCGCCCGTACCGCGGCCGAGAGACTGGCGATGTCGTACGCGCCGTGGTGGCGGCGCCCGTTGACGAAGAAGGTCGGCGTCCCCGCGACCCCGCTGAGGTCGGCGGACTCCGTGTCCGCGGTGACCCGGCCCGCGCCGCTGCCGGCCTGCAGCGACCGGCGGAACCGCGCGACGTCCAGCCCCAGGTCCGCCGCGTGCTCCAGCAGGTCCCGCGGCGTCAGCCGGTCCTGTGCGGCGAGCAGCCGGTCGTGCATGGGCCAGAACGCGTCCTGCTCTGCCGCCGCCTCCGCGGCCTCGGCGGCGAGTTGGGCCCGCGGGTGCACGTCGGTCAGCGGCAGGTGCCGCCAGACGTAGCGGACGTCGCCGAAGTCGGCGAGGAGTTCGCGTACGACGGGCTCGGCCCTGCCGCAGTACGGGCACTCGAAGTCGCCGTACTCGACGACCGTGACGGGCGCCTCCAGCGGGCCGCGGATGTGGTCGCGCTCGTGGTCGACGGGCAGCGCGAGGTCCACGACGACGGGCGTCGTGCCCAGGAGCGCGCGGACGCGCCGCGCCTTCGGCAGCCGGGCGGTGGCGAAGGCGACGAGCGCGGTCACGGCACCCGAGCAGACGACGGCGGTGAGGATCCCGATCTTCGCCTGGGCGAGCTGCTCGCCGTGGAACGCCTTCGTGGCGATCAGCAGCGCGACCGTGAACCCGACGCCGGCGATCGTGCCGCCGCCGGCGACCGCCGCCCAGCCGACCGGCGGGCGCGTCCGGCCGCGGCTCAGCCGCGCCGTCAGCGCGGTGGCGCCGACGATGCCGATCGGCTTGCCGAGCACGTACGCCGCCAGGATGCCCAGCGTCACGGGCGAGGTGAAGGCGCGAGACAGCAGCCCGCCGTCGAGCTGGATACCGGTGTTGGCCAGGGCGAACAGCGGCACGATCAGATAGCTGCTCCACGGGTGGTAGATCCGCTGCAGCCGCTCGTTCGGGGAGATCGCCGAGGCGATGCCCTGCCGCGCCTCCCGCTCCAGCTCCGAGGTGGGCTGCTCCCGGAACGAGCGGAACAGCCCGCTGGCCCGCTCCAGCTCGCTGCGCGGCGCGGGATAGGCGTACGTGGCGAGCCCGATGAGCAGCCCGACGACGACCGGGTCGATGCCGGACTCGACGAAGGCGACCCACATCGCGACGCCGAGCAGTGCGTAGACGGCGCCGCGCCTGCTGCCGGCGGTGCGCAGGACCAGGATCACCGCGAAGAACACCACGCCGGCGAGCAGCGCGGGCCACACGACGGAGCTGCTGTACACGAGGGCGATGACGGCCAGGGCGACGAAGTCGTCGACGACGGTGATGGTGAGGACGAAGGTGTAGAGGCGCCGCGGGAACCGCTTGCCGAGGAGGGCCAGCACGCCGAGGGCGAAGGCGGTGTCGGTGGACATCGCGACACCCCACCCGGAGGCGGAGGAGTCGCCGGCGTTGATGCCCAGGTAGATGAGCACCGGTACGAGCATCCCGGCCACACCGGCGACGAACGGCAGCGTCATCCGGTGCCGTTCCCGCAGCTCCCCCATGTCGAACTCGCGCCGCGCCTCCAACCCGACGACCAGGAAGAACAGCGTCATCAACCCGGTGTTGACCCACTCGCGCAGGTCCATGCCGAGACTGCGGTCGCCCAGCTCCACCGACAGGTGGGTGTGCCAGAGGTCCGCGTAGCTGCCGGGTGCGGCGTTCGCCCAGACGAGGGCGATGACGGCGGCGGCGACGAGGAAGGTGGCGCTGCCGCTCTCGGTGCGGATGAACGTCCAGCGGGCCGAGGTGGTCGGACCGGCGTCCGTCGTCCGGTCGGCGGGCAGGGCGGCGTCCGGCTGCGGCATGCTCGGTCTCTCTCGTCTCGCGAACCGTGGTCGACGCGAGGACGTGGGGCGCCGCCGTGGACCGATGTTACGCGCCGCGCACGCGCTGCCCCCGGTGCGCGGCGCTCCGGCACGGCGCCGAGGTCACCGCGGGTCCGCGGCCCGGGTGTCCTCGGTCCAGCCCATGGTGCGCTGGACTGCTTTGAGCCAGTTGTTGTATTCGCGGTCGCGGGTGTGGGGGTCCATGCGGGGGGTCCATTCGGCGGCGCGG